>JBBTDR010000612.1:0-1204 GCA_038042665.1 Nitrospinota bacterium | reverse complement strand
GCCAGATCGAGATCTCCACCCCCTCGTAGCCGATGCCGGCGAGCAGCCTCAGGTTCTCGGCCAGATCCCCCTGGGCGCCCGGCAGGCGGGCGGATTGGACGTCCGAGGTGGCGACCACATAGCTGAGCTTCATGACCGGTTGCCTCCGGACGGCAGCCGGCGCGCGGAGCGGGGGGCCACGCCCGCCAGCCGCCGCCAGCCGCGGCACCCCTCGTAACGGAGCCCGGATTCTCCTATACTTGGGGAACCGCCATCAGCCGCGGCCGGCGGAACGCGCCGCACGGCAGGCCCGCGAATCCAATAGGAGGAGACGCCCCATGGCGGTGGACGCCCCCGCGACGAAAGATGACCGGATCGGACGCCCCCCCTTCATCCCCGGCACCCCCGAGGCGCTCGACGCCGTCATCGCGGCGCCCGGGAACCACGAGGTGCTCATCGAGAACGGCCGGGTGCGCGTGGTGCGGGTGACCATCCAGCCGGGCGAGCTCGAGAAGATGCACACCCACAAGTGGCCCAGCGTCTTCATCATCACCCGCCTGCCCAAGATCGTGTACTACACAGAGAAGATGGAGGCCGTGCCCCCCTCCGGCACCCGGCGCGAGGGCGTCCCCATGTGGATCGAGCCCGAGGGCGTCCACGCCGTGGAGAACGTGGACACCCGGATGTTCGAGGGAATCCGCGTCGAGCTGAAGGAGCGCTAGGCCCCCGCCCCCGGAGCGTTGACCCCGCTCGGGGGGCCCGGCTCTCCCCGGAGGCGGTTTCCGCGGCCCCCTGGCTTCCTGTCCCTCGCCTGCCTTGTGAAAGGACGTCGAAAGATTCGGATGGCAGGGATTTTTCATCCCCGGATAGAAATCCCCTTCTCCGACGTTCTCTTTGCAGGGCTGGGGAGATCAGCCCCCAGGCGCATCCGGCGCCCCGCTTGCCCTCACCGCTTGGTCCGAGGCCCCGAATCCGTCCGGGCGGAAAGGAACCGCCAACCCACATGGCCAGCATACTTTCCGCCGCGAAGCGCCTCGGGGACTACCGCTACACCCAGGAAGAGGTGGAGCCCTGGCTCCGCCGGTGGCTGGATGGAAGCGGAGAGGCGCTGGAGCTCCTCCTCCGGATGGCCCGCAACTCCCAGGTCGCGGCGCGCGCCTCGGCGGTCCCGATCGAGGAGGTGTTCCGTGAGCGCTCCTTCGAGGAGAAGAATGACCTCTATACC
>JBBTDR010000611.1:0-2364 GCA_038042665.1 Nitrospinota bacterium | reverse complement strand
GCGGCACGGCAGCGCGCCTCCCTCCCTCCGGTCCTCTCCACCGCGGCCGAACCCGCCGCGGGCCGGAGAGAGAGGGGGAGCGCCCTGGCCTCCGCGGCCTGAGCGGCGTGTTTGGATTCCACAGCTAGGGTGGTGGCGAGAGGCGGCCCCGCCCGGGGCCTCCTCCCTCCCGCCCCTCCTTCCCCCCCTTTGAGGAGTTCCGACCCATGGAAGCCAAGGTTTTCCGCGTCCCCATGCGCTCGCCGGACGACGTCCAGGGCGTGGCCGAGCTGGTCGAGAGCGGCCGCCTCCGGGCCGGGGAGGTGCGCTGCATCATGGGCAAGACCGAGGGCAACGGCTGCGTGAACGACTTCTCGCGCGGCTTCAGCAACTTCGTGCTGAGCGACTACTTCGCGCGGGCGCTCAACATCTCCCGCCGCGAGGCCGAGGCGCGCATCTCCCTCATCATGTCGGGGGGCACCGAGGGCGCCATGAGCCCCCACTTCACCGTCTTCGCCGCCTCCCCGGGCGGGGGGCCCGCCGCCGAGGAGAGCGGGGGCAAGCGCCTGGCCTTCGCCTCGGGCCACACCCGGGAGTTCCTGCCCGAGGAGATCGGCCGCATGCCCCAGGCCGAGGCGACGGCCGAGATGGTGCGCAGGCTCATGGGGGAGGCCGGCATCGGGGACCCCTCCGACCTCCACTTCGTCCAGGTGAAGTGCCCCCTCCTGACCGCCGAGCGCATCCGCGGCGCGCCGCAGCGGGGGAAGGGCGTGCGCGTCGAGGACACCTACAAGTCCATGGCCTACTCGCGCGGCGCCTCGGCGCTGGGGGTGGCGCTCGCCGCGGGGGAGGTGAGGGCGGCGCAGCTCAGCGACGAGGCCATCTGCCGCGACTGGTCGCTCGCCTCGGGGGTGGCCTCCACCTCGGCGGGCATCGAGCTCATGTGCAACGAGGTGACGGTGTTCGGGAACAGCCCCGCCTGGGGGGGCGGGCTCCTCATCGGCCACAGCGTCATGCGGGACGCCCTCGACCGCGACGCCGTGAAGGCCGCCCTCGAGAGCGCGGGCCTCGCCTTCGGGTGGGGGCTGAGCCCGGAGCAGCGGGAGCGGGTCGTGAACGTGCTGGCCAAGTGCGAGGCGAGCCCGGACGGCCTCATCCGGGGCCGCCGGCACACCATGCTGGACGACTCGGACATCAACAGCACCCGCCACGCCCGCGCGGTGGTGAACGCCGTCGTCGCCTCGGTGGTGGGGGACCCGATGGTCTACGTCTCGGGCGGGGCCGAGCACCAGGGCCCGCCGGGCGGGGGGCCCATCGCCGTCATCGCCCGCGCCTCCTGAGGGCGGCGGCCGAGGGCGGCGGCCTGACGGAGCGAAGGGCCGGGGGTTCCGCCCCCGGCCCCCTCGCCTCGTCCTGGACCGGCGAAACTACTTGGCGAGATCGATCTTCGCCACCTCGTTGCGGACCTTGATCTCCCGCTTGGTCACCTTGTCGAAGAACTCCTTGGTCTTGGCCGCCGCCGCGGGCGGGACGTTGCGCACGCTCGCGAGCTCGAAGCCGTTGCCGGGCCGCATGGCCGTGTAGCCGCTCCGCTGGCCCTTCTGGATGCCCTCGATCGCGATCCGGAAGGGGGGGCGGAAGTCGAGGAGGAGGGTGCCCGCCAGGTGGTCGGGCGCCTTGTCGGTCTTGTCGGTGTAGAAGGTGGTGACCAGCACCTTGTCCTTGGAGGCCTTGGCCGCCTCGATCACGCCGTACACCCCGAGGTTCACCAGGCAGACGATGAAGTCCACCTTGTTGGCGATCATGGCCTCGGCCGTCTGGCGGGCCTTGATGGGGTCGTTCTGGTCGCCCGTGAAGGTGTAGACCAGCTTCGCCCGCGGGTTCACCACCTTCATCGCGTCCGAGAGCGCGTTGATCGAGGCCCGCCAGTCGGGCAGGTGGATGCCCGCGATCACGCCGACGTTGTGGGTCTTCGTCGAGAGGCCCGCCAGGGCGCCGAAGGCGTAGAAGCCCTCGTTGAACTGGCGGTTGACGTTCCAGACGTTCGGCCCGAACGTCCCCTCGCTCGAGCTCTCCATGATGAAGTTGGTGTCGGGGAAGAGGCCGGCCAGCTTCCGCACGAGGGTGAAGTACTGGCCCCCGTGGAAGGCGACGATGGTGTGGCCCGAGGCGATGTACTCGCGGGCCACGCGCTCGGCGTCGGCCGGGGAGATGCGCTCGGAGAGCGAGGCGGCCATCTTGAAGTGGCTCTTCACGTCCTGGACCACCTCGTAGCCGCGGAAGTTGAAATCGGAGTCCTCGATCGGCCCGGGCACGATCATGGCGAACTTGTGGGCCGCGGCGGAGGCGCCGTCCGGCGGGGCGGCGAGGCCGGCGAGCAGGCAG
>JBBTDR010000610.1:0-1777 GCA_038042665.1 Nitrospinota bacterium | reverse complement strand
AGGCCCAGCAGGCGGGCCAGCGCGCCCTGGGCAAGGCGACGGGCCGGAAGGTGTTCACGGGGGAGGAGCTGGCCAGCATCATCGAGCTGAGGATCAACAACCAGGTCAAGAAGGTCGAGTCGGGCGCGACGAGCATCCGCATCCTCGAGGACGGCGGGGTGCGCTCCGCCACCATCGCCATCACGGCCGGGACCAAGAGCGGCTACTCGCTGGCCACCGAGCTCCAGGCCGCCATCAACGCCTCCACCGTGCTCAAGGGCTCCACCTCGGCGGTCCCCCCGGGGGCCGGCTACACCGTCACCTACAACGCGCAGACCGACAAGTTCTCCATCCAGGTGGGCTCGCCGGGTGCGAACGCCGGGGTGGACATCTCCCTGGGCGGGCTCGCCGCCCTGATGGGCTTCCAGGCGGCGGGCCCCTTCGCCGCCTCGGTCACCTCGGACACGGCCCGCACCGGGGCGAAGGTGGACTTCAACGGCTCCTTCAAGGACGCCTTCACGGTCACCTCGCCGGTCCTCGGTACGGCCTCGGCCGTCACGCTCACCTCGGGGGCCAGCGACATCCTGGCCACCCTGAACCTGAACGGGGCGGCCTCGGTGGCCTCGACCTCGACCCGCCTCGCGGACCTGAACGGGGGGAAGGGCGTCTCCGCGGGCTCGATCTCCATCACCAACCGGGCGGGGCAGACCTTCACGGTGGACCTCTCGACGGCCGTGACTCTCAACGACGTCTTCGCCAAGATCGAATCCACCGCGACCGGCGTGAAAAGCCGCGGTCTCCGCCGACGGCCGGCGGATCCTCCTCTCCGACTCGAACTCCCCCAAGATATCGAACCTGATCGTCCGGGAGATCGGCACCTCGACCACCGCCGCCGACCTGGGCGTCAAGGCGGATGCCGCGGGCAACATCACCGGGCTGGACATCGACCCGGCCGTCTCCTCCCAGACCCTCGTCGGGGCCTTGCTGGGCGGCGCGGGCATCCATCTGGGGAAGGTGAGCGATGGGACGGCCGAGGTGGACGTGGCCCTGGGCTCCAAGATCACGGTGGAGGATGTCCTCGCCGCCATCAACGGCGCCTCCGCGGGCGCGGCGCAGGCCTCCGTCAGCGCGGACGGCAAGCACCTCGTCTTCAAATCGCTCGACCCCTCCAAGGGCATCCTCCTCTCCGACGTGACGGGCCGCGCGGCCAAGGAGCTCGGCTTCCAGGGGGCAAACAACATCCTGGGGCTGCTCCAGACGATCGAGGAGGCCCTCCTGCGCAACGATGGCGAGACCGTGTCGAGGACCCTGGACGTGTTCTCGGATGCCAACGAGCGGGTCAGCCTTGCCCAGGTCAAGGTGGGGCAAGTCACCCAGCTGTTCGACCGCTTCAAGGCCCAGCAGGAGGAGGTGGACCTCTCGTTCACGGAGGTCCTCTCGAAGATCGAGGACACGGACATCGTGGAGGCCATGACGCGCTTCT
Source organism: Nitrospinota bacterium (assembly GCA_038042665.1). Lineage (GTDB taxonomy): Bacteria > UBA8248 > UBA8248 > UBA8248 > UBA8248 > 2-12-FULL-69-37. The sequence continues at coordinate 315 of JBBTDR010000610.1, read as the reverse complement.
CCGTCCTCCAGAACACCCTCCAGGCGGCCCTGGCCTCCAGCGCCCAGATTCTCCAGGTCCAGCTCCTGGACTTCCTCCGCTAGGGGAGTTCCCTTGTGTGGGAGAAGCCCCTTATGCCATCTTGGGACTCAGCGATGACGGCCGGATGGCCGGGGACCCGCCTCCGTCAAGGGCGGAGGGAGCCGCCGCTTGCTGATCCTCACGCGAAAGACCGGCGAAAGCATCATGGTGGGCGACCACGTGCGCGTGGTCGTGGTCGAAGTGAAGGGCCGCCAGGTGCGCATCGGGGTGGAGGCCCCCGGCGCCACGAAGATC
>JBBTDR010000609.1:3354-3772 GCA_038042665.1 Nitrospinota bacterium | reverse complement strand
GACGCCGTCCTGGTTGAGGTCCACCGCGGCGACGGCGTGGAAGGGGCCCGCCGCCTGGGGAGCGGGGGCAGGCTGCCATTTCTCGGCCCCCAGGTTCAGCCACACCCGCAGGCCGCCCTGGGCGTCGGGTTCATCCTTGGTGGCGATGATGTCGGGCCGCCCGTCGTAGTTGAAGTCGGCAATGGCGAGGGCGCTGAACACCTCGCCTTTCCCCGGGCCTTCCATCCGCCGGAAGCGCAGGTTCCCGGTGTTCTTCCAGATCTCGAGGCCGCTCTTCTCGAGCGGGATCTTCATCAAGACCTACGAGAGCGACAGCCAGCTCATGCCCGAGAGCCGCGGCGGTACCGCGCCCGACCTGTCGCCGGATGGCCGGACGGTCGTGTTCTCGCGCGGCGAAAAGGGCGCGGCGCACGGGCCG
>JBBTDR010000609.1:0-3344 GCA_038042665.1 Nitrospinota bacterium | reverse complement strand
TCTCGTTGCCGCGCAGGGCGACGATGAGCTCGGGCAGGGCGTCGCCGTCCAGGTCGGCGACCTCGATGGCGCGGACCTCGGCCCCCGTCGCAATCACGAGGGGCTGGGCCCAGCCGCCCTCCTTTCGGGTGGGCCAGATGAAAATCTGGCCGGTGGCCAGATCGCTGGAGATGAGCTCGGGGGAGCCGTCCCGGTCGAGGTCCGCAACGGAGAGCCCGCGGAAGTAGCCCGTGGCCACGGGGCCCTTGGCGGGCAGGGCGTCCGCCGCCGGGAGGGCCGCGGCGTGTGCCTGCCTGGTTCCGGGCCCAAGCGATGAGCCCGCGAGGAACCATCCCGCCAGCCACGCCAGAGCGATTCGAGGGACCCACCTGCGCATCGCTACCGCTCCGCCACCCTACGGGCAAGCCACAAGGTGTTTGGGCACAATACACCCTCTCACATAGGCTATGATTCTACAAGAGAATTGGGTCAGTAATCAATTGATTTTTAAGTGCTACATGATTTTGTGGTGGTGCTCATAAGGCCCCCCAAAATGCGGCCTCCGAAAGCCGGGGCCGGCCACCGCCCGCCGCCCGTATATGTCTTAAATACAAAGGATTGGATGGAGCTCTCTCTTTATGGCAAACTGGGGATCTTACCCTGGCCAGGGACGCCGCCGGGCGGGGTGGGCGGTGCGGGAGGGCCTCCCCCATGCAAGACGACGCGAGACGGACGGATGGGAGGGGCTCCGGGGCCTCCCTCGGCGAGGGGGGCCGGTTGCATTCCCCTCCCTCGGGTGGTGGTTCCCGCCGCCGCCGGGGCAGGAAGCGGGGCGGGAAATCGTGGTTCAGCTTGGGCTTTTTCTCCCGTTCTGCGTCCGCTCCGGATAGCGGTTCCGGTCCTCGCCGAGCTGGGCGCCCGCTCTCCCGCAGCGCCCGGCTGCGCCAGTGGAAGATCGCGGCCTGTCTGCTGGCGGTATGCGTGGCCGCGGCGTTTGTGTTCGTGTTCATTCAACGGCTCACGGTGTCGGATGTCGCCAGTTTCGTGCTCTATGGGGATCCGGACCCCTATGTCTCGCCCGAGCGCGAGAAGGAGCTGGAGAAAAGTTTCCGGGGGATGATCCAGAAAGAGTTCGGCTCCCGGAGAGGCAAGGTATCCCCGCAATAAGGAGCCCTCGGCGGTTTTGTTGACAGTGGGCGGAGGGTGAGGTAGAACGCCCCGTCTTTTGAGCCCTTTCGCGGCAACGAGGCCGGGGGAACGAACGCCCCAGTGTTTACCTCTCTTCTCGAAGACATCCAGAAGCGGCGCGTGCGCTCCTGCGTGATGGGGCTGGGCTACGTGGGCCTGCCCCTGGCGCTCGAGTTCGTCCGCGCGGGCTACCAGGTGGCGGGCCTCGACGCCGACGAGGCCAAGGCGCGCCGGATGCGGGAGGGCCGCTCCCACATCACCGACGTCAGCGACGCCCAGTTGCGCGAGGCGCTCGACACCGGGCACCTTGAAATCACGGCGGACCCGGATGTCCTCTCCGGTGTCCAGACGGTGAACATCTGCGTCCCCACCCCCCTGAGCAAGTCGGGGGACCCGGACCTCTCCTTCGTGCAGTCGGCCGTCCAGTCCATCGAGGCGCGCCAGCGGCCGGGCCAGCTCTACATCCTCGAGAGCACCACCTATCCCGGGACGACCGAGGAGGTGCTCCTGCCCGCCCTCAGCCGGAGGGGCGCCAAGGTGGGGGAGGATTTCTTCCTCGCTTTCTCCCCCGAGCGCGTGGACCCCGGCAACCCCATCTATCACACCCGCAACATCCCCAAGGTGGTGGGGGGGATGACCCCCCGCTGCACCGAGGCGGCGGCGGCCCTCTACGCCAACTGCATCGACACCGTCGTGCGGGTGAGTTCCCCCCGGGTGGCCGAGATGGTGAAGCTGCTGGAGAACACCTTCCGGAGCGTCAACATCGGCCTCGTGAACGAGATGGCGCGGATGTGCCACCAGCTGGGGGTGGACATCTGGGAAGTCATCGACGCGGCCAAGACCAAGCCCTTCGGCTTCATGCCCTTCTATCCCGGCCCGGGCTTGGGCGGGCACTGCATTCCCATCGACCCCATCTACCTCTCTTGGAAGGCCCGCCAGGTGGGCTTCGAGGCCCAGTTCATCGCCCTGGCGAGCAAGGTCAACACCGCCATGCCCCACTTCGTGGCCGAGCTCGTGGTGAAAGCCCTGAACGACCGGGGGAAGGCCCTCAACGGGGCCAACATCCTCCTCCTCGGGCTCACCTACAAGGCAAACGTGAGCGACACGCGCGAGAGCCCCGCCCTGGACGTCTGGCACCTCCTGGCCGGCCTGGGGGCCCAGGTGAGCTACCACGACCCCTATGTCCCCGAGATCGAGTTCCTGGGCGGGCGCCACCAGAGCCAGCCGCTCGACGCGGGGGGCCTCAAAAAGGCGGACTGCACCGTCATCCTGACCAACCACAAGGAAATCGACTTGGCCCTCGTCCGGGCCCACGCCGACTGTATCCTCGACACGCGGAACGCCTACCCCGGCACCCCGCCCGACGGGCGGCTCTATAAGCTCTAGGGAGTCCCGGGGCGGGAGGCCGGATGGTTGACAGGCGCCTCGGTTTTGGGCTTTAAATGCGGGTTCCGCCTTCCCGGCGGACATCGATTGGAACCCATGCCCGCTCCGGCGGGCCGGAGGACGGACAGGGTGAGGATGTACCGGAAAAGCCCGATGCTCACGAAGGAACAAGCCCCCGGCAGGCGCCGGTGGGTGGTGGTGGACGCCCAGGGGCAGACCCTGGGCAGGCTCGCCTCGCGGGTGGCCGTGCTCCTGCGCGGGAAGCACCGCCCCGACTGGACCCCCCATGTGGATTCGGGTGACTTCGTCGTGGTGGTGAACGCCGCCCAGGTCGTCCTCACCGGCCGGAAACTCGACCAGAAGAAGTATTATCGCCACTCCGGCTATCCCGGCCACCTCAAGGAGATATCCGCGCGGCGGATCATCGAGACCCGGCCCGAGCGGCTCGTGGAATACGCGGTTCGGGGAATGCTCCCCAAGACGAAGCTGGGCAGGGCCATGTTCCAGAAGCTCAAGGTCTACGGCGGGAGCGCACACCCGCACGCGGCCCAGAGGCCCGAGCCCCTCTCTCTCACCTAGCGCGGGCCCGCGGGCCCGGCGCCGAAGGGATCGAAGCGGAACCTGATGATGGCGACCTCCACCACCTACTACGCAACCGGCAAGCGGAAAACCTCCGTCGCGCGCGTCTGGATGGTCCCGGGCGACGGGCGGATCCTCATAAACAACACCCCCGTCGAGGAGTACTTCCTGCGCGACACCTCCCTCATGATCATCAAGCAGCCTTTCGACCT
>JBBTDR010000608.1:0-4939 GCA_038042665.1 Nitrospinota bacterium | reverse complement strand
AAGACGGTGACCACCGAGTTCGCCAACATGCATCCCGGCAAGACGACGAACCCGCACGCTGCCGGGCGCACGCCGGGCGGCTCGTCGTCGGGCTCGGCCGCGGCCGTCGCGGCCCACATGGTGCCCGTGGCCATCGGGACCCAGACCAACGGCTCGACCATCCGCCCGGCCTCCTTCTGTGGGGTGTACGGCTTCAAGCCCTCCCACGGGCTGATCTCGCGCCACCGCGTGCTCCAGCAGTCGCGCCCGCTGGACCACGTCGGGGTGTTCGGGCGCACCATCGAGGACGTGGCCCTCGCCGCCGAGCCGATGATGGCCTACGACGAGAACGACCCCGACACGCGGCCCCGGGCCCGGCCCGCCCTGGTCCAGACGGCGGCCGAGGAGCCCCCGGTCCCGCCCCGCCTGGCCTTCGTCAAGACGCCGGTGTGGGATCAGGCCGAGGCGGACACCAAGGCCGCCTTCGCCGAGCTGATGGAGCACCTGGGGGAGAGCGCCCAGGAGGTGCAGCTCCCCGAGGTCTTCGACAAGGCGGTGGAGTGGCACCGCGCCATCCTGCACGCCGACCTCGCCCGGAACTTCGAGCGCGAGTACGCCCAGGGCAAGGAGAAGCTGAGCCCCATCCTCCGGGAGATGATCGAGCACGGGCAGAAGGTGCTGGCCGTGGACTACAACCGCGCCGCGGAGAACCGGATGCTCCTGGCCCGTATTCTGGACAGCATCTTCGAGTGGTATGATGCCATTCTCACCCCCGCGGCGCCCGGGGAGGCGCCCCGGGGGCTGGAGTCCACGGGGAGCCCGGTGTTCTGCACGCTCTGGACGCTTTGCGGGATGCCGGCGGTGAGCGTTCCCATCCTCGAGGGTTCGAGCGGCATGCCCATGGGGGCGCAGCTGGTGGCTCCCAGGGGCGGGGACGCCCGGCTGCTGCGGACGGCGCGCTGGCTCGCCGGCGCCGCCGGGAAATGAGGGGAGTCCCGCCAGCGGGATTCTGAATGTCACGCGCGTTGAGGGAGGCCCGGGGTCTCGTGGCGAACATCATCAACAGCCTGATCGGAATCGTGCTGGTCTTCTTGTTCCTGGGCGGCTACGCGGTGGGCGTGCGCTCTTGGCCCTTTGCGATCATCGTCGTGGGCATCCTCGCCATGCTCGGATTCGACTTTTACCAGACGCTGAAGAAAGAGAACGGCCAAACGCGCGGTTGATTCGCGCCGCGTTCCGGCGCGGGCCGGAGGGCGCGGCGCGGGAGCGTCTGACCTGGGCCGGGTTCACGCCCTCGCGGGGGCGGGCGGGCCCGGAGGAGGCCGCCATGTGCGCTGATCATTACGCCATGTACATCAACGGTCAGTGGGTCGAGGCCGAGGGGAGGGGGCGGTTCGAGGTCCGCGACCCGGCGAACGGGAACCTGGTGGCCACGGTGGCCGACGGCGGGGTGCCCGAGGTGCGCAAGGCCATCGACGCCGCCCACGCGGCCTTTCCCGGCTGGGCCGCCACCCCGGGCAAGGAGCGGGGGGCGATCCTGCGCAAGACCGAGGGCCGGATGAGCGAGCGGCTCGAGGAGATCGCCCGCCTCATGACGCTCGAGAACGGCAAGCCCTTCGCCGAGGCGAAGGGCGAGGTGGGCTTCTCGATGGGCTATTTCAACTGGTACGCCGAGGAGGCCCGCCGCGCCTACGGGGAGATGGTCCCCTCGCCCTTCAAGAACAAGCGCCTGTGGGTGCAGGCCAGCCCCGTCGGGGTGGTGGGTGCCATCACGCCCTGGAATTTCCCGGCCAACATGATCACCCGCAAGATCGCCCCCGCCATGGCGGCGGGCTGCACGGTGGTGCTGCGGCCCGCCTCGGCCACCCCCCTCACCGCGCTCGCCATCGCGCGGGCCTGCCACGAGGCGGGGCTCCCGCCCGGCGTGCTGAACGTGGTGACCGGCTCGAAGTCGCGCCCCATGGCGGCCGAGATGATGGAGAACCCCAAGGTGAAGAAGATCGGCTTCACCGGCTCCACCGAGGTGGGCAAGACCCTCATGGAGCAGGCGGCGAAGCAGATCAAGCGCATCACCTTCGAGCTGGGCGGGAACGCCCCCTTCATCGTCTTCGAGGACGCCGACTTCGACGCCGCCGTCGACGGCGCGGTGGCCATCAAGTACCTCCGCGTCGGCGGGCAGTCGTGCATCTGCGCGAACCGCATCTACGTCCAGGAGAGCATCGCCCAGCGCTTCACCGAAGCCTTCGTCGCGAAGGTCCGGGCCCTCAAGGTGGGGCCGGGCTTCGAGCCCGGGATGCAGGTGGGCCCCCTCATCAACGAGGACACCCGCAAGGGAATCCACGCCCTGGTGGAGGACGCCAAGAAGCGCGGCGCCAAGGTCCTCGCGGGCGGCGACTACCTGCGGGAGGGCATCTACGCCAAGGGCTACTTCTACGCCCCCACCGTGATGGTGGACGTGAAGGACGACTGGCCGGTCTGCCAGGAGGAGATCTTCGGCCCCGTGGCCCCCATCCTCACCTTCAGGACGGAGGAGGAGCTCATCCGCCGGGCCAACGACACCATCTTCGGCCTCGCCTGCTACCTCTACACGAAGGACATCTCGCGCGTGGTGCGCCTGACCGAGCAGCTCGACTACGGGCTCATCGGGGTGAACGACGCCGCCGGCTATACCCACGAGATCCCCTTCGGCGGCTTCAAGCAGAGCGGCCTCGGCCGCGAGGGCGGCCACGAGGGCCTCGAGATGTACCTGGAGGTCAAGTCCGTGGTGCTGAACCTGGGCAACTAGCGCCCCGGCCCCTCCCCGGAGCCTGCCGATCCCAGCCGGCGGCCCCCTCCGCCTCCCGGCGGAGGGGGCCGCCGGGCGTTTCGGCCCGAAGGCCGTTGTGCTAGGATGCCGCCCGTTTACCTGCCTGCCCCCTCCGGAGGGCGCGGGGGGCCGCATCGCTTCTTACTCTTCCCTTCAGAGGGCATAATGACCATCGGTGAGCTGAACCCCCATCTGCGCCTGCTGCTGGGCCCCGGCCCGAGCCCCGTCCACCCGCGGGTCCTCAAGGCCATGAGCTCCCACGTGGTGGGCCACCTGGACCCGGACTTCCTGGCCGTCATGGACGACTGCCAGCAGATGCTGCGCCAGCTGTTCACGACCCGGAACCGGGTCACCTTCCCCGTCTCGGGCACGGGCAGCGCCGGCATGGAGGCCTCGGTCTGCAACATGATCGAGGAGGGGAACAAGGCCGTCATCTGCATCAACGGGGTGTTCGGCGAGCGCATGGCCGACGTGGCCGGGCGCTACGGGGCCAAGGTCATCCGGGTGGAGGCCCCCTGGGGGAAGCCCATCGATCCCCAGGACGTGAAGAAGGCCCTCGGCGCCAACCCCGGCGCCGCCCTGGTGGGCATCGTCCACGCCGAGACGAGCACCGGCGTCCTCCAGCCCATGGAGGAGATCGGCGGCCTGTGCCGCGGGCACGGGGCGCTGCTCCTCATGGACTGCGTCACCTCCCTGGGCGGGGTGCCCGTCGAGGTGGACAAGTGGGGGGTCGAGATCGCCTACAGCGGCACCCAGAAGTGCCTCTCCTGCCCGCCGGGCTTGGCCCCCATCACCTTCAGCGAGCGCGCCCTCGGCAAGGCCCGGGAGCGGAAGGGGAAGGTGAAGAGCTGGTACTTCGACGTCACCATGGTCGAGAAGTACTGGGGCCAGGATCGGGTCTACCACCACACCGGCCCCATCACCATGAACTACGCCCTCCGGGAGGCCCTGCGGATCATCTTCGAGGAGGGCCTGGAGAGGCGCTTCGCCCGCCACGCCCTGGCCAGCCGGGCCCTCCAGGCGGGGGTCGAGGCCCTGGGACTCTCCATGTTCGCCCGGGAGGGCTTCCGGACCCCCACCCTCAACGCCGTGGCCCTCAAGCCGGGCATGGAGGACGGGCCCATCCGCAGGCGGCTCCTGGACGGCTTCGACATCGAGATCGGGGGCGGTTTGGGCGCGGTGGCGGGGAAAATCTGGCGGATCGGGATGATGGGCCACGGGGCCTCCCAGGCCAACGTGGTCTACCTCCTCTCGGCCCTGGAGGTGATTTTCCGCCAGATGGGCTATACTGGCTCCGTAGGCCAAGGGGTCGCCGCCGCCACGCGGGTGTACGCGGAGGCCGTCTCCTGACAGGGCCGAGGAGGGAATGATGTTCCCGACGATCGGTTTCCCCGAGTTGCTGGTCATCCTGGCCGTCTGCGTCTTGTTGTTCGGCGCCAAGCGCCTGCCGGAGATCGGCTCCGGGCTCGCCAGGGGCATCAAGAGCTTCAAGCAGGGCTTGAGCGACGAGCCCGAGAAGCCCGAGAAGCCCCAGGTGCCCGGCAAGACCGAGGGGGGAAGCGGCCAGAGCTAGGAATCTCCCGGGACCACGCTCCGAGCGAGCCGCTCTACGGCCCCGCCCCCGGCGGGGTACCGGGCGGCCCGCCGACAGGGTTCCGCTGGAAACGGCGGGGCCTCCCGGACACTTGGAAAGGAGCGCTGGGCGGGCGCCGGGCCTTGGCCCCCGTGGGGGGCGGAGGGCCCGTGAGGGTGTCGAGCCAGCCCCGCGCGAGCGGCGGCTGGCTGTTTTCTTTCGGCGGAGGAAGGGCGGGTGGAGTTCTTCAAGGTCGTCTCCCCGGCCGAGGCGCTGGAGGCCGTCCAGGGGTTCGCCCCCCTGCCGGCCGAGGAGGTGCCCACCTTCGGGGCGGTGGGGCGCATCCTGGCCGAGGACGTCCTGAGCCCCGCCGACCTGCCCGACTTCGCCCGGGCCACCATGGACGGCTACGCCCTCCAGGCCGCCGACTCTTTTGGGGCGGGGGAGTCCATCCCCGCCTACCTGGACGTGGTGGGTGAAGTCCGGATGGGGGAGGCCCCCGCCTTCCGGGTGGGCCGGAGCCAGGCCGCGCGGATCAGCACCGGGGGGATGCTCCCCGGGGGGGCGGACGCCGTGGTGAT
>JBBTDR010000607.1:0-2447 GCA_038042665.1 Nitrospinota bacterium | reverse complement strand
GCCTTGGAGGCGTGGATGGGCGGCTCCTGGCCGGGCCGGGGGGGCTCCATGTCGAGGATCTCGTCGATCACCCAGCCCGAGGTGATGAAGGCGACGGAGAGGGGGATGCGGGTGTTCTTCATCCAGAAGGAAAGCCGCTGCTCCTCGGGGTAGATGAAGAGCATGCCCGCGTCCTCGGCGAGGCTCGCGCGGTGCATGAGGCCGATCTCGCGCTGCTCGGGGGTCTCGGCGATCTCGGCCTGGACGGCGGCGCGGCGGATGCCCTGCTCGATGACGACGGTGGCGCGCCGCGCCTGGGCCTGGGCGAGGAGGCCCGCCCCCAGCAGGAGGACGGCGGCCAGCGCGGCAGCCGCTCTTGGCATGGTGAGCCCTCCCCGATGCGCCAGGACTCATCCTACCACGCCGGGGGGAGGGGACTCCGGCGGCGGGAGGCCGCTGCTTCCGCCAACACCCTCCACCCCGCCGCCCGGGAGCAAACCCGGGCGGCGGGGTGATTCATGCAATCACTGCCGCATCCAGACGGCGCTGGTAGAACTGAACCTACCTGATTTTCTTCGCCTCGATGTCCGCCTTCGCACCCAGCCCCAGCGTGTACTCGAACGAGACGTGGTGGCGGCGGGTCGTGACGTGATCGTCGTGGACGGCGAACGCGATGGGATAGATTTCCCCGTCCTTCAGGATCACGTCGTCCTCGGGATGGCCCGTATCAAGCTTGCGCTTGAGGATGAGGGTCCATTTGCCCATCTTCTCGCCGGGCTTCTTCAAGTAGACCCCGTAGGCCTGGATGTCGCCCCGGCTCTCGGTCGGCGGCCGGAGGACACGCTGAAAGAGGAGGTCTCCCTCCTTCGGCTGGTAGACCTTGGGATCATAGGGCACCGCGCCCTTGGCGAGCGTCGTGATGAAGGGGATCGTCTCCTGGCGCTTGAGCACCTCCAAGGGGTTGCTCCCGCCCTGGATGGCGTGCTTGCCGCCGCCCAGCCGGCCGGGGGCGACTGCCTGGGGGTTGAACATGAAGCCCTTGGGAGGCTGGGCGTTCAGGTCCTTGGGCTGCTGGCGCTGCCAGGGGCCATTCCCCTTGTCGCTGTTCCGGTAGTCGAAGACCCAGAGGTCGTCGGCGTAGCCGATGTGGCCCGAGCGCGCGCCCCGCCACATCCACATGTCGAGGAACTGGCCCTTCTTCCGCATCTCGGCCAGCTCCTCCTTGCTCTTCAGGAGCGACCAGCGTCCCTCGGCCGCCGTCACGCCCTGGAGGGCCTTCGGGTCACCGGCCTGGGCGGGCTTGCGCGTGGCGAGGAGGTACTTGCGGATGTCGCTCTCCTTCGAGAATACCGCTTCCACGCCCTTCTTGTTCTTGATCGCGTCAAGAGGCATGTCCCGCATGCTGTTGTGGCAGGTGATGAAGCAGCCGGTCGACTGGAAGCCGGGGCTGACGCCGCCGTCCGCCGTGACGTAGCCGGGGCTGCCCTGCTTATAGCCGATGTTCAGAGTGAGGCGATCTTCGTAAAGCCCGGGCTTCTTGTCGGGCTTGTACCCGCCGTAGCCCACCCACTGCTTCCCGTCGAAGCGCAGCACGTCATGGTAGGCGCCCGGCTCCTCGCTCTCCCACTGGAGCCAGAAGTACATGTTCTGGGAATCGTAGGCCGCCTTGACGGCGAGGTCGACGGTGGGGCGCTTGCCCGCGATGGGGTTGTCCTCGGCGGGCCCCTTGGGCACGAGCTTCTTCCCGAGGGCCTCTTCGTCCGGCCCCGCCCCTCCCTTCACGTGGCAGGTGCGGCAGGCCACCCCCGCCTGGATGACCGGCCCGCCCGGATGGGTGTAGCCGCTCTCGGGGCGGGTGAGCCAGTCCCAGGAGGCCTGGCCGGGATAGAAGAGGCTGACGCTCTTCGCCGGGATATCATCCCATTTCACCGGGACGTCCTTCGGCTGGAACGCCGGGATCTCCGGCTTGACCTCCGTCCTCTCCGCCGCGAAACCAGGTGCCCCCCAGAAGGCGAGGCAGCCCGCGAGAAGCGCCGCGGCGGCCGCCCTCCTCCTTTTCTTCCGCTTCAACCCTTCGGCTTCACGGTTCATCAGACCTCCTCCATGAATGTGGGGCCAGGGCCGGCGATCCCCCTGGCTGGAACACGCTTCCCCCCCGCCGCGCTCCGCGCAGGGGGATCCGATGGATGAGAGACGGGCCCAGGCGATGGGGCTGGTTACCCATCGCAACGGGCAAGAAGAAAATGGGATCACCTGCAAGGAGGGCCGACCCTGGCTTCTTAAGCTATCATTTGCCGCGGCAATCGTCACCCTCCTCCCGGCGGGCCCCCCAGGGGCCCCCGGGGAAAGCAGGGGCGCCGCTTCCGTCCGCCGATTTTCTAGCCACCCGCGCCGTTCCAGAAGGCGCGCGGGTCCTTCTGCCGGCCGTAGCCGAGCCAGCCGTGGAGCCTGACGAGGAGGCGGTTCAC
>JBBTDR010000606.1:0-1299 GCA_038042665.1 Nitrospinota bacterium | reverse complement strand
AGATGTTCCAGTCGGGGATGGGGTAGGTGTCGAGGTCCCCGATGAGGTCGCGCATCTCGTTGCGCGCCTCCATCCCCAGGGCGTTGCGGGTCCAGACGTTGGGGATACGGGTGGCGTCCCGGCCGCTCCCGAGCGCGTCGAGGAGCTCGGCGAGGGCGTCCTCCCCCTCGCCGCGCACCACGTAGTCGCAGTGCTTGAGGCAGCCCTCGGCGTCCACCGTGGGATGATGGCCGCCCACGATCTTGGGGAGGTTCTTGATCCCGGGGAGCTTGAGGAGGTCCCGGGTGAGCTTCCACTCGTTCGAGAGGACGCTGAAGCCGATGGCCTCGGGCTGGAACTCCTCCACCTTGCGGAGGAAGCGCGGGGCGATCTCGGGCCCCCGCAGCATGGTGGAGTCGAAGAGGGCCGTCTCGTGGCCCCGCTCCTTGAGCACCGCCGAGAGGACGGAGATGCCCAGCCTCGGGGCCCACACCCGCTGGACGTTGGGATAGACGAAGAGAAAACGCACGAGAAACGGCCTCCGCGTGCGGCTCCGGGCGGCGGAACCTCCTGTTGCCAGGCCCTCTTATACACCACCCGCCGGTCCCCGACCACACAGGGCAAATCAGACTGATGTGTCCGGCATGGGGCGCATGAATCCGTGGGGGCGGGTTTGACCCCCCTATGGACGCGCGCAAAAGGGCGCCTGGTTCCGTAGGGGCGAGGCATGCCTCGCCCCTACACACGGACGGCAGGGTCCGTAGGGGCGACCGGCCGGTCGCCCCTACATACGGCTTTCTCCGGCCTATAACGGTGCCACCACCTCGACCGGTCCGGGCTTGAGGCGGAGCACACCCCATCGCTCCGTGCCCGAAGCCGTTATTTAGATCTTCGGGTACGGCTGCCGGTCCACCATCACCTCGACGAGGGCGGGCTGGGTCTTCGTCGCGGCCTGGCCCTGGCGGAGCGCCCCTTCGATGTCCTTGGCGTCCGTGACGCGGATGCCCTCGCAGCCGCAGGCCCGGGCGATCTCGGCGAAGCGGGGGCTCTGGAAGGTGGTGCCGTAGGTGTGGCCGTAGAGGCCGCTTTCCTGCATGAAGGTCTGGCCGAAGGCCCCGTCGTTGAAGATAACGATGAGGATGTTCGCCCCGTACTCGGCGGCAGTGGGGAGGTCGCCGATGGTCATCAAGAAGGCGCCGTCCCCGGCCAGGGCCACCACGTCCCTCCCGGGGAACTCCATCTTGGCGACGATGGCCGTGGGGAGGCCGTAGCTCATGGAGTTCCAGACGCCCGACTGCATGAAGGACTCGGGGGTTGCGA
>JBBTDR010000605.1:0-5234 GCA_038042665.1 Nitrospinota bacterium | reverse complement strand
CGGCTACTTCCTTACTTGCTTGACTCGCCTGTTCTTGAAGCTAGGCGCCGAAGCTACCTCTTCTTCTTCGCCTTCTTCGAGCCCTTCTTCTTTGCGGCCTTCTTCTTGGCTTTCTTCGCTGCCATCTGCTCTCTCCCTACTCGGGCGGAGGGGCGTGACCACATCTTTGCGAAGCAAGCGACTACCAACCGCCACTCGAAACGGAGGGGATGAAGCTCCCTCACCGATTGAGCGAAATACTTATCTAGGAAAATCTATGCTAAGTGAAATCCCAACGTCAAGGTTTTTTTTGGATTTTTGGCATTTTTCTTTCTCCGAGCGAGCGCGAGAGGGATGATCGCGCAGGAAATTTTCTCTCCAAGGCGCCGCCGGAAGGTGTTCGCGGCGCCTCCGCGCGCGAGACAGCGTGTGATCCATCCCACATAAAGGGCGGCCGCGCGCGGAGCGGAGGGGTTATCTCTCCCGCGCGCGGGGAGTCCGGCGCAGGGATGGCGGGGGAGCGCCGCATGGACCGGGACGCCCATGAAGACGGCCCCCCCGCGCGGGCATGACGCGAGAATTTTCCGGGAGGCGTCGCGATCCTCCCCCCTCCGGGGCGAAGCAGGGAGCGGAGGCCCGGGAATTGCGCCCGGCCGCCCGCTGGGCCTTCCTTGCCGGGGCCCTAGCAGACCTTCTCCCCCCATTTGGCCATGGCCTTTCCGTTCAGCTCCACGCCGAAGCCGGGCCGGTCCGAAAGCGCCAGCCAGCCTTCCTTGACCTCGGGGGCCCCCTCGAACAGCTCGAACCAGACCGGGTCCCGCTCGGGGTCGGCGTGGCTCTCGCAAATGAACCCCGCCGGGCTGGCCGCCACGCAGTGGGCGTGGACCTGGGGGTCGTGGTGGGGGACGAACTTCAGGTGGGCGAGCTCGGCGGCGGCCATGAGCTTGCGGCTGCCGGTGACGCCCTCGAACTTGGTGGCGTCGAACTGGATGTAGTCCACCGCCCCGCTCTCGATGAGGCCGAGGCAGTCGTAGAGGGCCGACTCCCCGTGGCCGTCCGCGATGGGGAAGGGGCACTCCCGCCGGAGGAGGGGGAGGGTGTGCTTGGCCTCCCGCCAGCAGACGGGCTCCTCGATCCAGGCGAGATCGAACTCGGCCAGGTGCTTCACGTTCTCCCTCGCCTGGGCGTAGCTCCAGGCGCCGTTCACGTCCACGGCGAGGAGGCAGCCGGGGCCGATGGCCCCGCGCACGGCGCGGACGCGCTCCACGTCCTCCTGGAGGGTCATGGCCCCGACCTTCATCTTGAAGCCCCGGTGGCCCATGCGGAGGTAGCCCTCCATCTCCTGGACGAGCTCCTTCGCGTCCTTCCCCTTCCGGTAATAGCCGCCCCCGGCGTAGGTGCGGGCCCGGTTGGAGAGGCCCCCGAGGAGCCTGTAGAGGGGGAGCCCCGCCGCCCGGCCCAGGATGTCCCACAGGGCGTTGTCGATGGCCGCGATGGCGGTGAGCACGTGGGGGCGGGGCCAGCCCTTCTCGTGCAGGGCCCGGGAGAAGGTGACGGCCAGGAGCTTCTCCTGGACCTGCTCGGGGCGGAGGGGGTCTTCCCCGAGCAGGAGGTCCCCAAAGCCCTTGCGGAAGACCTGGGCCGCCTCCTTGACCGAGGCGACCGCCGTGCCCAGCCCCACGCCCGTGAGGCCCTCGTCGGTGTGGACCTTCACGACCAGCTCGTTGACGGAGAGGACGGGCCGGAGGCTCACCCAAAACTCGCGCTCGGGCTGGGGGGCGGAGAGGGCGAAGGCCTCGACCCGGGTGATCTTCACCGGCTCACTCCGCCACGACGGGGTTGCGCAGCACCCCGATCTGGGGGGAGGAGACCTCGGCCACGCTCCCGGGCCGGAGGAGGTGGGGCGCGCCGTCGGGCCGGAAGATGGCGCAACCCTCGGGGGTGCCGGTCGAGACGAGGTCGCCCGGCTCCAGGGTCATGTTGGAGAGGTGGGAGATGATGTGGGGGATGTCGAAGATCATGTTCCGCAGGTTCTGGCGCTGGAGCTCGAAGCCGTTGACCTTGCCGATGATCTCCATGCCCTGGGGGTCGGGGATCTCGTCCGAGGTGACGATCCAGGGGCCGAGGGGGTTCGAGGTGTCGAGCGTCTTGCAGAGGAAGAGCCCGCCGCGCGCCTCGTCGTTCTGGATGTCGCGGGCGGTGACGTCGTTGTAGAGGGTGTAGCCCATGATGACGCCGAAGGCCTTCTCGCGGGGGACGTACTTGCACCGCTGGCCGATGACCATGACGATCTCGGCCTCGGAGTCCCACTGGGTGGTGATCTTGGGGTAGAGGATGGGCTCGTCCGGCCCGATGATGGTGGAGGCGAAACGGGCCGCGAGCGGGACCTGCGCGGGCATCTTGCTGCCCGATTCCTTCAGGTGCGCGTGGAAGTTCCGCCCGGCGTGGATGAACTTGCGGGGGCGGGGCACCGGCGCCTTGAGGCGCACCCCGGAGAGGGGCCGCACGCAGCCCGCGTGGCGGCCGCTCCCGGCCTCCTCGGCCAGCTTCCGGGCGGCGTCCAGGCCCAGGCGGCCGGTCTCGAGGAACATCACCATGTCGGGCGGGATGGCGTGGGAGGCGGCCGCGAGATCGAGCACGCGCTCGCCGGGGAGGACCGCCCCGATGGTCTCGCGCGCCCTTCCTCCCTCGGAGATTTCCATCGTGACGAGTTTCATGCGTGACCCCCTCGAAGGCTGGCGGCAGGAGGCGGATGGAGGCGGGCCAGACCTTCGCGCTCCCGCCGGAAACAAGACAGACAGCTCTATTACTCCGGCCGGGAGGGGGGGTCAAGGCGGCGGGGCACCTTGCGCGCCCTGCCCGCCGCTCTCCCCCCGGGGCTCCTTCCCTGGACCCGTTCCGCCCCGGGCGATATGCTGGCGGGGCGCGGTGCGGACACGGCGAGCGATCCCCGGAGGAGAGATCTGTCCATGCGCGTCACCCCGCATGTGCACTGCCTCTGGCTCGAGTTCGAGATCACCCTCCCGGGGGGGCGGCGCATCCCCCGCTTCGTCACCTCCTGCGTGATCGAAGGGGAGCGCCTGGCCCTCGTGGACACCTCGGTGGCCCCCGCCGCGCCGCGGATCATCGCCTACATCGAGTCCCTGGGGCGCAAGCCCGGGGACCTCGCCTGCGTCGTCAACACCCACTCCCACTTCGACCACATCGGGGGGAACGGCGTCCTGGCCGGCTGGGCCAAGCCCCGCTTCCACGCCCATCCGCTCGACCGCCCCTGGATCGAGGACCTCGACCTCCAGGACCGGGGCCGCCACGTGCCCGGCATGCGGAAGATCAGCTCCGGCCCGGTGAGGGTCGAGGGGACCCTGGAGGAGGGCGGGGAGATCGACCTGGGGGGCGGGGTGCGCCTCCGGGCCCTCCACACCCCGGGTCATTCCCCCGGAAGCCTCTCGCTCTTCGTCCCCGGGGACGGGGCCCTCATCTCGGGCGACGTGCTCCCCGAGCCGGGCACCCTCCCGATCTATGAGGACGTTCACGCCACCCTCGCCAGCCTGGACAAGCTGCGGGCGCTCCAGGGCGCGGAGGTCCTCCTCTCGGCCATGAGCCGAAGAGTCTCGCGCGGGGGGGAGGTGGCCGCCCACCTGGAGGCCGGGGAGGGCTACATCCGCCGCATTGACCGGCTCGTGCGGGAGGCGCAAAAAGAGAAGGGCGCTGGCATCCCGCCCGAGGAGGCGGGGCGCTTCGTCTTCCAGGGGCTGGGGCTGCCGCTGGAGGCGATGATCGGCATCGTCTCCCGCACCTTCGCCGCCCACCTCGCCATCGGGCCGCTGGAGCCGTGATCCCCGAAAGGAGATAGCCATGGGTCTCCATCTCTACACGCGAAGCTGGGAGGGCCCCCTCCAGGGCAAGGGCGGCGAGTGGGAGAGGGGCCGCGCCCTCCTGGACGACCCCCGGGCCTGCGGGGAGGCCCTCGCCCGCCACCAGGGCGGGAACCCGCTGCCCGCCTTCGCCCGCGAGCGGCCGGACGTGGCCGGCATCGCCTCCAAGCTCCGCCTCGCCGAGGGCAGGGAGCACATCGTGGTGGTGGGGAACGGGGGCTCCATCCGCAACGTCTGGGCCCTCTACCGCGCCCTGGCCGAGGGGCGGGCCCCCCGCCGGCTCCACCTCCTGGACGGCACCGACCCGAGCGGCCTCTTCGGGGAGCTTCTCTCGGGCGGGGGGCGCTTCTCCCCTGGGAACACCCTCGTCGTGCCCGTCAGCAAGTCGGGCAACACCGAGAACGTGGTGCAGGAGTCGGAGATCCTCCTCGGGCGCGGCTACCCGATGATCGCCGTCATCTGCTCGGGCAAGAGCAAGCTCGCCGCCCTGGTGGAGGGGCGGGGGCTCGACCGCTTCCCCCATCCGGACGAGGTGGGGGGCCGCTTCACCGCCGGGCAGAACAACGCCCTGCTGCCCCTCGCCCTGGCGGAGGGGAGCGACGCGAACGCCCGGCGCCTGGACGCCGCCTTCGCCGCCGCCCACGCGAGGATGGCCCCCGCGGCGCCCTCCGGGCGGAACATCGCCAAGGCCCTCGCGCTCCAGCTCTGGCGGGCGGAGCTCGCGGGCTACACCGAGCTCTTCCTGCCCATCTACTGCAAGGCGCTGGGGGGGCTCGGGGAGCTCGTCGTCCAGCTCGTCCACGAGAGCTACTGCAAGGAGGGGCGGGGCCACACCGTCCTCTACGCCGAGGCCCCCGAGAGCCAGCACCACACCAACCAGCGCTACTTCGGGGGGCGCGGGAACATGGCGGGGCTCACCCTCCGGGTGGGGCGCTTCGAGAGCGACCCGCCCATCCAGGGGGGCGTCTCCGCGGGGGCCTTCCTCGACCTCGAGCACGCGGGCGTGGTGGCCGAGGCCGAGCGGCGGGGGAACCCCCACATGGTGCTCACCCTGGACGCCTTGACGCCCGAGGACGTGGCCGGGGCCATCGCGCTCTGGCAGTGGGCGGCGGCCTACGGAGGGGTGCTGCGCGGGGTGAACCCCTTCGACCAGCCCGCCGTCGAGGGGAGCAAGCAGACGACCATCGAGATGTTCGAGGGCTTCGGCCCCGCCATCCAGCGGCGGCTCGCCCGCTTCCGGGAGGAGGCTTCGGCGCGGCTGGAGGGCTAGGTGGCTGGCGTTGCGTCCCCGAATTGGTTTTCAGAAATGGGGACCCCGTGGAAAAGGTTGTCATTCCGTGCCCTTCGCATTTCCGGAAAATGTAGGGGCGCACGGCCGTG
>JBBTDR010000604.1:0-5127 GCA_038042665.1 Nitrospinota bacterium | reverse complement strand
CGCCGAGGCCCAGCGCATGGGCATCGCCGAGGCCGACCCCACCCTCGACGTCGAGGGCCACGACACGGCGAACAAGCTCGCTCTCATCGCCAACGCCTGCATGGGGGCGGACCTCAGGCCCGAGGAGGTGGACCGCACCGGCATCACCCAAGTCTCGGCGGAGGCGATCCGCCAGGCCTCCGCCCAGGGGCGCACCCTGCGCCTGGTCGGGCGGGCCGAGAGGGGGCAGGATGGGCGGGTGCGCGCCCGGGTGGCGCCCGAGGCCTTGCCCCCGGACCACCCCCTCGCCGCCGTGGACGGCGCCGAGAAGGGCATCACCTACGTCACCGACACCATGGACCGGGTGACCGTCCTGGGCGGCAAGAGCGACCCGAGGGGGGCGGCGGCGGCGCTCCTGAAGGACCTCATCAACATCTACCGCGCGCCCTAGACAGGCGCGCAGGCTACCGCGCCCCTTGAACCAGCGCGGGCGTCCACCGCGCTTCATCCGGCGCAGCGAGGGAACGGCATGCCCCAGAACAACGCGGACCTCATCGTCCGCATGCTCAAGGCCGCGGGGATCAAGCACGGCTTCGGCATCCCCAGCGGGAACGTCCTCCCCCTCATCGAGGCCATGCGCAAGGGCGGCATGGAGTTCGTCCTCGTGGCCCACGAGGGCTCGGCCGGCTTCGCGGCGGACGTGATGGGCCGCCTCACCGGGGCGCCCGGCTTCTGCCTCGCCACCCTGGGCCCTGGGGCCACCAACCTCACCACCGGGGTGGGGGACGCCTACCTCGACCGCTCCCCCCTCATCGCCCTCACCTGCAACATCCCGACGGATCAGATCGGCCGCCGCATCCAGATGCACATCGACCACCACGCCCTCTTCGGCCCCATCACCAAGGCGAGCTATCCGCTGCGCCGGGGCCGCATCGCCTCGACGGTGGAGGAGGCCCTGCGCGTCGCCCTGAGCGAGCCGCGCGGCCCCGTCCACCTCGACCTGCCCGAGGACGTGGCCCTGGCCCCCGCGGCCGAGGAGGCGCCGCCCGTCCCCGCGGGCCGGGACCTCCACCCCGCCCCCGAGGCCGCCTTCCGCAAGCTGGAGGAGGTGCTCTCGAGCGCCAAGCGGCCGGTGGCCGTCCTCGGGGCCTCCGCCATGCGGAAGAATAAGCCCTAGCTCCTCCAGGACTTCATCGAGAAGCACCAGCTCCCCTTCGCTTCCACCACCATGACCAAGGGGATGATCGACGAGGACCATCCCCTCTCCCTCGGCTGCATCGAGCGCGCCCGGCGCCAGGTGCAGCGGGAGTTCCTCCGCGGCGCCGACCTCATCCTGGGCCTCGGCTACGACGTGGTGGAGGTGGAGTACGAGGCGTGGATCGGGCAGGCGCCCCTCGCCAGCGTGGACATCGAGCCCGCCGACACGGGCGGGAAGGTGAACGTGGCGCACGAGGTGGTGGGGGACCTCGACGCCTCCCTCCAGCGGATGATCGGCTTCCGGCCCGGAAAACACGAGTGGCCCTCGGACGCGGCGCTCCGCCAGAAAGAGAGGTTCCAGCGCTCCCTCCGGCCCCAGACGCCCCGTTTCTCGCCCCACCAGGCGATCGACGCGGTGCGCGCCGCGCTGCCCAAGGAGGGCATCCTCTCCTTCGACGTGGGCGCCCACACCCACCAGATCGCCAGCCAGTGGACGGCCCACGCGCCCCGGACCTTCCTCATCACGAACGGCTGGTCCTCCATGGGCTTCGGGATCCCGGCGGGGATCGCGGCCAAGCTGGCCAGGCCGGAGCTCCCCGCCGTCACCCTCATCGGGGACGGCTGCTTCCAGATGACCTGCGGCGAGGTGGCCACCGCCAGGCGGCTGGGCATCGCCCTGCCGATCGTCGTGCTGAACGACCAGTGGCTCTCCCTCATCCAGGTGAAGCAGGAGCGCCGCAGCTTCGCCCTCTACGGCACCTCCCTCGAGCGCGGGAAGGCGCCCCACGCCGAGCCCCCGGCCCACTACTTCGGGGTCCCGGCGGTGGGGGTGCGCGGCCCCGAGGAGCTGGAGAAGGCGCTCCGGAGCGCCCTCCAGGCGCCGGGCCCCACGGTCATCGAGGCGCAGGTGGACGCGGGCCACTACATGGAGACGGTGTACGACTGAGGCGGGCGGAAACAGAAAGGGGGGCGGCGGGCGCCGCCCCCCCTTTTTCGCTGGCGGAGATCGTCAGGCCGAGAGCGTCGTGGCGGCCGGCGTCTCGTGGGCCGGATGGGCCTCCCTCCGCGGGGCGAGCTGGACCGCGGAGAGCAGGTCATCGGTGATGGCGTAGCGCTCGTCGCAGAGGGTCCAGAGGTCCTCGTTCGCCCCCGCCTTGCGCCCGTGGTAGAGGGTCGCCAGCACGCCGCAGTCCTTGGCCGCCGAGACGGCGGGCACGAGGTTGCTGTCGCTCGCCACGAGGACGACGTCGGTGATCTGGCCGCTCGTGGCCAGCCGGACGAGGTCCACGCCCAGCATCATGTCCACCCGCTTCTGGACGAAGTTCTCGCGGCCGTCCTCGCGGACGCCGCGGTAGACGATCTCGCCCAGGCGCACCTCGAAGCGGGGCAGGCGGTCCAGGGTGCGGAAGAAGCGCAGCTTGTTCGTGTAGCGCTTCGCCTCCTCCTCGGTCGGGTTCGCCCCCTGGTAAGGCAGGCAGTGATAGTAGTAGGTGCGCAGGAGCTCCTTGTTGGCCGCCAGCCGCTGGGAGAGGCGGGCGAAGTCCACCCGCATCTCGGCGAACTCCTCCCGGATCAAGAACTCGATATACGCTCCGTCGATGAACACCGCCGCCCTGCTCATTTTTCACCCTCACAACAAAAATAAGGTAGAGTGAGATTCAGCCGCACGCACCGCCCACGCAAGCGCGCGAGCCGCGCAATCATATCCCAACCCCGTGCTTCCGCAAGGGGGACCGGGCATTCCGCCAGACGAAACAAAGACAAATGTTCCGAATGCCGCAACGCGGGACGAATCAGAGGAACCGGGCCCCCTCGAGGATGGCCTCGTCCAGGTTGACCCCCTCCAGGCCGGTTCCGACCATGCTGGCATTGCGGAAATTGGCCCCGGCCACATCGGCCTCGTCCAGGACGGCGTCGTCCAGCACCGCCTCCTCCAGGTCCGCCCCCTGGAGGTCGGCCTGGCCCAGGTTGGCCTCGGACAGGTTCGCCTCCCGCAGGATGGCCCCCGCCAGGACGGCCCCGCTCAGGTCCGCCCCGGCGAGGTCCAGCCCGCTCAAATCGGCCCCCCGGAGGTCCGCCCCCGGCAGGGAGAGCGGGCTTCCCCGCCGGGAGGCCGCCGCGATTTGTTTCTCGACCTCTTCCCGGGTCATCGCCATAGCATTTCCGAATATCCGGAAATCCTCCCGGGACGCAAGCCTCCGGGCCGATTGACACCCCAGGCGGGGGGAACCTACAAAACCCGGGGGGGGTGACTCCACCGCAGCCCCGCTTCCCGGCGGCAGCCTTCAACCCCGGCGAGGGAGAACGAAATGACCGAGAGGCGCGCCGCCGTCATCGGCCAGGGCCCGGCCGGCTCCGCCATCGCCGCCGTCCTCGCCCAGGGCGGGGTCCAGGTGACCCTCACCGGGGCGAGCGGCCCCGTGCCCCCGGGCTGCGCCCTGGTCATCGAGGCCGTCCCGGGGAACCTCGGCGAGAAGGGCGCCCTCCTCCGCCGCCTGGGGGGCCTCACGGGAGAGGAGACCCTCCTCGCCAGCACGGCCGGCGCCCTTTCCATCGCCGGCCTCGGCGCGGCCTCGGGCCACGCCGGGCGCGTCCTCGGCCTCCACTTCCGCCACCCCGCTCCCTTCAGCCAGCTCGTCGAGGTGGCCCCCGGCCCGCTCACGGGCGAGGCCGCCACCCAGGCCGCCGTGGCGTTCCTGAAGGAGGCGGGTCTCACCCCCGCCGTGGTGAAGGACTCCCCCGGCCTCATCCTCAACCGCCTCTTCGTCCCCTTCCTGAACGACTGCATCCGCCTGGTGGAGTCCGGCTACGCCACCCCGGCGGACCTCGACGCGGGCGTCCAGCTCGGCCTCGGCCACAAGACGGGCCCCTTGCGCCTGCTCGACATCCAGGGCCTCGACACCCACCGGGAGACGGCCCTCGCCCTCTTCGCGCAATTGCACGATCCGCGCTACGCCCCTCCCCCCCTCGTGGAGGGGATGATCGCCGCCGGGCGGCTGGGCCAGAAGGCGGGCCGGGGCTTCTACGCCTACAAGCAGCCCTCCGAGACGGGGGCGGCCGAGGCGGTGCAAGAGGCGGCCGCCGCGCGCGACCTCTCGGCGGGCCTCGCCCTGGCGGAGCGGGTGCGCCGGGTGGGGGTGCTCGGCCTGGGCACCATGGGGAGCGGCATCGCCCAGGTGTGCGCCGCGGCGGGCCTCGAGGTGAGCGCCGCCGAGGTGAGCGCCGCCGCCCTGGAGGCGGGCCTCGGGCGCGTCCGGAAGAACCTGGAGGGGGCCGTCCAGCGCGGGAGGCTGAGCGCGAGCGGAAAGGAAGCCATCCTCGAGCGCCTGCGGGGGAGCGCCGAGCTGGAGAGCCTCGCGGGCTGCGACCTCATCATCGAGGCCGTGGTCGAGGACCTCGGCCTCAAGCTCGACATCTTCAAGAGGCTGGGAGCCATCGTGAGGGAGGAGGCCATCATCGCCTCCAACACCTCCTGCCTCCCCGTCACGGCGATGGCGGCCCAGACCCGGCATCCCGGGCGGGTGCTGGGCCTCCACTTCTTCAACCCGCCCTACGCCATGCGCCTGGTCGAGGTGATCGAGGCCCAGCAGACCGCCCCCGAGACCGCCGCCTTCGGCCTGGCCTTCTGCCTGCGCCTGGGCAAGACCCCCATCCCCGTGAGGGACCGGCCCGGCTTCCTCGTCAACCGCCTCCTGGTGCCCTTCCTCAACCACGCGGCCCAGCTCTTCGACGAGGGCCTCGCCCCCCGCGAGACCCTCGACCTCGCCGTGCGGGAGGGCCTCGGCCACCCCATGGGCCCCCTCGCCCTGCTCGACCTCATCGGGGTGGACGTCCAGACCTTCGTGGCCGAGGCCATGGCCAGCGAGCTCCACGAGCCCCGCTTCGGCCCCCCGCCCCTGCTGCGCCGCATGACCTCGGCCGGCCTGCGCGAGTCGCACCCGCACGACGTGA
>JBBTDR010000603.1:0-9172 GCA_038042665.1 Nitrospinota bacterium | reverse complement strand
GGAGCGAAGGATCTCGGTTTTCCCACACCGAGCTTCTTCGGCCCTTCGGGCCTCGGAACGGCACGCCAGCGCCATGACGGATTGAACGAACTGACAAAGCACCACTCCAGGGGGAGGACCCTCCATTGCAGGACGAGGGAGTCGGGAAGCGCCTGGGCGTCCTGGCCGGCTGGATCGGGGCCGGGATGTCCCTCTTTCACCTCTACGTCGCCGCGGCGGGGACGCCCAATCCCATCCTCCTCCGGGGGATCCACCTGGCGCTTGTCTTCTGCCTCATCTTCCTCCCCGCTTCCCGGGAGGGGAGCCCCTGGCGGAAGACGTGGGATTTCCTCCTCCTCGCCGCGGGGCTCGCCCCCCTCGCCTATCTTTTCCTCAACTTCGAGCAGGTGACCGGCCGCATGGTCTACGTGGACTCCCTCTCGGGGGCCCAGATCCTCTTCGGCCTCCTCTTGACCCTCCTCGTCCTGGAGGCCTCCCGCCGCACCCTGGGGCTCGCCCTCCCCCTGACGGCCCTGGCCTTCATCCTCTACGCCCTGACCGGCCCCTGGCTCCCGGGGCCCCTGCGCCACGCGGGGCTGAGCCTGGAGACCCTGCTCGACATCTCCTTCCTCTCGCCCGACGGCATCTTCGGCATCCCCCTCGGCGTCTCGGCCACCTACGTGGTGCTCTTCGTGGTCTTCGGCGCCTTCCTGGAGAAGACGAACACGGGGGGCCTCTTCATGGACCTGGCCTCCTCCATCGCCGGGCGGACCGCGGGGGGGCCGGGGAAGGTCGCCTGCATCTCGAGCGGGCTCTTCGGGACCATCTCCGGGAGCGCGGTCGCGAACGTCATGGTGGACGGCTGGCTCACCATCCCCCTCATGAAGCGCACCGGCTTCATGGGCCACGGGGGGGCGGCGGGCGAGGCGGGGGCCTCGACCGGGGGCCAGATCATGCCCCCCGTCATGGGGGCGGCGGCCTTCGTCCTGGCCGAGTTCGTGGGGCTCCCCTACGCCCAGGTGGCCCTCCACGCCGCGATCCCGGCCGTCCTCTACTACGTCGCCCTCTTCATGGCCATCCACTTCGAGGCCCGCAGGACGGGCCTCCGGGGCCTCCGGCCCGACGAGACCCCTCCCCTCAGGGGGGTCCTCCTCGCGCGCGGCCACATGCTCATCCCCATCGTGGGCCTGGTGTGGCTCATGTGGGAGGGCTACACGGCCTTCCTCGCGGCGTTCTGGTCCATCGTCCTCGTGGCGGCCGTGGGCGCGCTGCGCCGCGGCACCCGCCTGGACGCGGCGGGCTTCTTCGAGGCGCTCAAGAACGGGGGGCAGAACACGGTCGGGGTGGCCGCCGCCTGCGCCTGCGCGGGGGTCGTGATCGGGGTGATCGCCCACACGGGGCTCGCCATCAAGTTCACGAGCTTCGTCCTCTCCATCGCCGAGGGCTCCCTCATCCCGGCCCTGGTCCTGACCATGATCGCGGGCATCATCCTGGGCATGGGGATGCCCACCACGGCGGCCTACGTGATGCAGGCGGCCCTCCTCGTGCCCGCCCTGATCAAGCTCGGGGTGCTGCCCATCGCGGCCCACATGTTCGTGTTCTACTTCGCCATCCTCTCGGCGATCACGCCCCCCGTCGCGCTGGCCGTCTACGCCGCCTCGGGGATCAGCGGCACCCCGCTCTGGGCGACGGGGATGGCCGCCGTGCGCCTGGGGGCGACGGGCTTCATCGTGCCCTTCTTCTTTGTCTACGGCCCCGCCCTGCTCCTGATCGGAAGCTGGGGGGAGGTGGCCTTGGCGGTGGGGACCTCCTGCCTCGGGGTGACCTTCCTCGCGGCGGGCCTGCACGGCTTCCTGCTGGCCCCCCTGCGCATGTGGGAGCGCCTCACGCTCGGGGCCGGATCCCTGCTCCTCATCCACTCGGGGTGGCAGACCGACCTCATCGGCCTCGCCCTGGCGGGCGCGGTGGTCCTCTCCCAGCGCCTGGCGCCCCTCCCCCAGCCGCCGGTTCCCGACGCCCAAGCGGCCGTGGCCCCGACGAGACTCTAGCCATGAAACCTTGCAATGTTGTTCATCTCGTAAGGGCCAAGATTTTCTCCCTCTCCCTCTGGGAGAGGGTAGGGTGAGGGAAGATGCGAGGCGCGCGGCTTTTCCCTCACCCCCTTCCCCTCTCCCAAAGGGAGAGGGGCGGAGGCGCCGTGAAACCCATTCCTTCAGGCGCTTGTCCGGTGAACAACCTGCTTAGACTCCGCCCCTAGCCCTCTCAGCCGCCGAGGAGCCCCCCATGCCCCGTCCGCCCTCGCCCTTCCTGGGCCTCCAGCACATCGGCGTCAAGGTGCACGACATCGAGGCCGCGATCGACTTCTACGTCCACAAGCTGGGCTTCACGATCACCGAGGTCCACCCGCCCGGCGCGGTGCCGGGCTTCCCCTTCGGCCTGTGCTTCATCCGCTGCACCGCGCTCCACCACGACGTGAACCTCATCTTCGGGCGCAAGGGGCAGATCCCTCCCCCGGACGCCAAGACCTTCGACACCCTCCGGCCCGGGATGCACCACTTCGCCCTCCAGGTGGGCTCCCGGCGGGAGCTCGAGGCCTGGGAGGCCTATCTCAAGGAGCAGGGGGTCGAGATCTTCTGGGGGCGCGCCATCCACAGCCCCACCCACCCCGAGGGGGACGGCCTCTGGGGCGAGAACCACGCCCTCTACATCCACGACCCCTCGGGCAACTGCATCGAGATCTTCTGCGACATGGGCGTCATGGACCCCGGGCGCAACGAGGTCTACGAGGGCTGGTTCCGCGACCGCCTCGCCCGCGACGGCCACGGCCCCCGCGCGGCGGATCCCCCCAAGGCGTGGGTGGAGGACTTCGCGTTCATGGAGAAGGCGAAGAAGTAGGGGGCGGACCTAAGAGCTTATCCAGTCACCGTAGCTTCCGGGGAAGCGCCCGCTGGCGCATGGGGGACCTTTCCGGCTCCGGATTTTGGCTCAAATGTAACATGATGTACATCATCCGTGAAATCTGGAATTTGACAAAATGACGGCAAGGCGGTACACGGTCCGTATGACGCGGGAAGCCGAGAAGGGGCTCCGCCGCGTCCACCGCGAGGACCGCAAGCGCCTGGAGGCCGAAATCCTGGCGCTTGCCGAGGCCCCGCGCCCCCGTCGCGCCATTGCGCTTCGGGGGACGAAGGACGGCTACCGGGTGCGGTGGAGGGAGTGGCGGATCGTGTACCGGATCTACGAGGATGAAGCCTTGATCCTGGTGGCACTCGTCGGGCATCGAAAGGAAGTTTACCGGGGGCTGTAGCAGTCCCCGGGGATGGAGAAGACTTCATGAAAACCATCACCGCCGCCAAGGCGCGGGCCGACTTGAGTGATGTGCTCTACCGCGCGGGCTACGGCAAGGAGCGAATCGCCATCACCCGGCGGGGGAAGACTATCATCGCCGTGGTCGTCCCGCCCGAGGACGCTGCCCTTCTCGAAGATCTCGAAGACCGCGCCGACATCTCGGCCCTCCGCAAGGCCGAAGCGGATTACCGGACCGGACGCGACCGGGGACGCCCCGCCGAAGAGGTGTTCGCCGAGATCGACGCCGCGGAAAAACAGCCCTCCCTCTCCCATGCCCGAGGCAAAAAGCCTGTCCGGCCCAAGGCGCCGCGCAGGAAGTAGGGGCGCACGGCCGTGCGCCCCTAGAGGACACTTCTGACTACGGCGCCTGCACCGCCCGCCGGTAGAGGGCGGGGGAGCCGTGTGTCATGGCGGTGGGGGACCAGTGCTCCTCGTGGCGGAGGGCCCGCCAGAGGGAGTGATCGAGGAACGCCTCCGACCCGAACTCGTGCAGGACGAAGTGGCGCGGCGCCCCCTCCATCGCGAGGTAGCGGCGCACCCGGATGCAGCCGGGCACCTTGGCGCACCAGGGGGCGTACTCGGCCTCGAACCAGCCGTTGAAGCCGTCCACCTCGGCGGGCCGCAGGTCGAAGCGGTCCACGAAGGCCAGGGGGCCCAGCCCCGGCTCCCCGCCCGCGGGCGGGAGGCCCCCCGCCGCCAGGGTGTAGCGCTCCACCCCCAGCATGCGCTGGTGGAAGGCGCGGTCGCGCTCGCCGCGGTCGCGGCGCAGGGCGGCGTAGGGCTCGCCGTAGAGGTCGGCCAGCGCGGGCGTCTCGTAGAGGGTGAGGAAGGGGGGCGCGAAGGAGGAGCGGTCGTCCCCCTCGCCGGGCACCAGGTCGTAGGAGGCGCAGCAGCAGAAGCCGATGTCCAGCCGGGCGGGGAACATCTCCTCGGCCAGCCAGGCGCGGAACTCCTGGTGCCAGCGGCTCTCCAGGTCGCAGAAGATGGCCAGCAGCCCCAGGCCGCGCGGCTGCATGCCCGCTCCGGTTCCATCCAAGGGGAAGCCCCCTCCCCGGGCGCCCGGGCCAGCCCGGGCGCCATCCCATCTCGCCGGAAAAATTCCGAGAAATCCGGGGAAAGCAGGACCCCAAGGGCCGCTGAGCCCTCCGCCGCGCCGATTATCCCGGCGGGCCGAGGGAAGGGTCAACCGCTAAGCGCCCGGACCTGCCTCCCCTCCCCCGTTCAGGGCCATGAGGAGGGGGTGGATGATCCGCGTCACGGGGGTGGGCACGCCGTGCTTCTCCCCGAAGCGGATGACGGCCCCGGTGAAGGGGTCGGCCTCGAGCGGGCGGCCCGCCAGGCGGTCCTGGAGCATGGAGGTGGAGAGGCGGAGCGGGTGGTTCTGGACGGTCGCGACCGCGGTCTCGTGGATGTTCCCGGGGAGCTTGGCCCCCGCCGCGCGGCCCGCCTCGGCGCATTCGCGCACCAGGGCGCGGGCGATCTCGGCGACCTCCGGGCGGCGCAGCACCCCCCGGGGCTGGCCCGTGAGAGCCGTCATGGGGCCTCCGGCGATGTTCTGGCAGAGCTTGGTCCAGAGGGCGGTCGCGATGTCCTGGACGGGCGCGACCTGGATGTCCGTCCCCTCGAAGAGCTGGGCCAGGGCGCGCCCCGCACGGCCGTCGGGGGGCTGGAGGCCCGCGTGGAGGTTCTGCTTCATCCGGCCCGGGCCCAGCCGGTCGGCGGGGCAGTTCACCACCATGGGGAGCACCTCGGCCCCGTTGGCGTGGGGCGCCGTGCGCTCGACCTGCTCCACCCCGTTCTGCATGACCCCGACGATGGTGCCCGGCCCGGCCAGGGCCTTGAGCCAGTCCGCTGCCCCCGCCGTCTGATGGCCCTTCACGGCGAGGAGCACCCAGTCCACCCTCCCCACCTGGCCGGGGCCGGTGGCGCACCGCGCCGGGGCCTCGATCACCCCCGAGGGCGTCTCGACCACCAGCCGCTCGAAGGGCGCGCGGACGCAGAACACCACCTCGTGCCCGGCGCACAGGCGGACGCCGTAGACCCCGCCGATCGCCCCGGCGCCCACCACCGCGACCCGGCTCACGCGGACCTCCCCGCTCCCGCCCCCGCCGTCATAAGCGCTCGGCCCCCCGGTTGATCGCCGACGAGAGCGCGTGGACGATCCGCGTCACCGGGGTGGGGATGCCGTGCTTCTCCCCGGCGCGGATGACCGCCCCCGTGAAGGCGTCCGTCTCGAGGGGCTTCCCCTCCCAGGCGTCCGTCAGCATGGAGGTGGTGGCGTCGGGGGACATCTTCTTCTGGCGGGCGACGATGTCCTCGGGCAGGCTCTCGGGCAGCTTGGCCCCCACCGCCCGCCCCACCGCGGCGCACTCGCGCGCGAGGGCGAGGGAGACCTCGGAGACCTCCGGCAGGCGCAGCACCTCCCGCCGCCGGCGGGTGAGGCCGGTGATGGGGCTCTGGGCGCAGTTGGTGCAGAGCTTGGTCCAAAGGTCGGTCAGGATGTCCTTCGAGGGCGGCACCTCGACGTCCGTCCCCTCGAAGAGGCGGGCCAGGCCCCGGCCCTGCTCGTCGTCCGGCGGGACGAGGCGGACGGAGCCCCTGTGCACCATCCGCCCGAGCCCGGCCTTGTCGGCGGGGCAGTTCACCACCACCGGGAGCACGCGCGCCCCGTTCGCGTAGGGCGCCACGCGCTCGACGTGCTCCACCCCGTTGTGAAGGACGGCGATGACGGTCTTGGGCCCGGCCAGCGCCTTGAGCCAGGGGGCGGCGCCCTCGGTGTGATGGGCCTTGGTGGCGAGGAGCACCCAGTCCACCGGCCTCATCTGGCCGGGGTCGGTCACGCACAGGACCTTGCTCTCGATGACCCCGCGCGGGGTCTCCACCACGAGCTTCTCGAAGGGCGTCCGCACGCACAGCGTGACGCTGCACTGGCCCTTCTCCAGCAGCCGGGCCGCGACGACCCCGCCGATGGCCCCCACCCCGACAACGGCAACGCTCTCCATGCCCTGCTCCTCTCGCGGGTTATGACCCTAGGAGCGGGCATCATACAGGAGCGGGCGCCCTTCCTTCAAAGCCCGGCCGCCCCGCGTGGAGCCAGGCCGCGCAGGCCCCCGCCGCCCCCGCCAGGGCGTCCCAGCCCGAGGTGTGGCCGATGGCGTGGATGGCATCGAGGGCCTCCGGCAGTCCCGCCGCGCCCGGGACGCAGAGGGCGGCCAGGGCCTCATGCAGGGCGGAAGCGCCCTCCCCCGCCGCCGCGCATCTCAGGTGGGCGAGGCTGATCTTCCCCGTCCGCCCCTCCGCCAGGGGGAGCGCCCAGGCGGCCAGCCGGTCCGCCGCCCGCCCCTCCCCCAGGGCGCGGAGGGCGACCAAGGCCCCGCCCAGGCAGTCGTCTCCCGAGGGGGTGAGGCCCGGCCCGAGGCCGATGAGGGCTTTCGCCTCTTCCGGCGGCGGGGAGTCCTCTCCTCTGAGGCATCCGCTGAGCCACTCCCCCAGGGCGAGGGCCCCGGCAAGGGCGGCGTGAAGCAAGAAAGACCCCTCCTTCCCCGGCAAGAACCCACCCCCCCCATCCCCCCCTTGGCAAGGGGGGGCGGCGCGGCGTTCCCTCCCTTGGCAAGGGGGGGCAAGGGGGGGTGTTCCTCCCTGCACCAGAGAGGTGATCAGCCGCCCCAGCCCCTCCGCCGGGGCGCGCCCTTGGGCCTCCCGGGCGAGGGCGGCGAGGTTTTCGGCCAAATCCTCCGCCCGCCAGCCCGGGAGGGGCGGCTGGGCCTTCCAGTCACGGGCATCCCGGAGGACGAAAGAAACCCCTCTCCCGAGGCGCACCTCCTCCCCCCCGCACCGGAAAGGCATTCCGGGGACGATGCCCTTCTCTTCCCACTCGAATCCCTCGGGCATCCCGCAGAGGGCGTTCAGGGGGCCGGCGCCGAGGGCGGGGGGGCCCAGGCAGGCGAGGGCGCCCCCCGCGCGCTCCAGATAGATGCTGCGGCGGAAGACGGCGAGGACTTTCCCCTCTTCAGGGGGGAGGCCCGGGGCGAGGGCCCGCCGGGCGGCGCGGCCGATGAGGCGGACGGGGATCACGCGCTCCCCTCGGGCACGACGTGGGTGCCCGTCTCGCCCTTGAGGGCGGGGAGGGCCTCCTCGATGTGGGCGATGACGGCGCGCCGCCCGCCCTCCTCGATGAAGCGGCAGGCGGCCTCGATCTTGGGTCCCATGCTCCCCTCGGGGAAGTGGCCCTCGCGCTGCCAAGCGCGCAGCTGGGCGGGGGTGGCGCGCTCGATCTCGCGCTGGCGGGGGGTGCCCCAGTGGATGGCCACCCGCCTCACCTCCGTGAGGATGACGAAGGTCTCGATGCCCAGCACCTTGGACATGAGGGCCGAGGTGAGGTCCTTGTCGATGACGGCCTCCACCCCGCGCCGCTGGCCCAGGGGCCCCCGGACGACGGGGATGCCCCCGCCCCCGCCCGCGATGCAGACGGCGCCCCTCTCGATGAGGGCGCGCACGAGCGAGATGTCCACCACGTGCCGGGGCTCGGGCGAGGGCACCACGTGGCGCCAGCCGCGCCCGGCGTCCTCGCGCATGATCCAGCCCATCTCGCGCTCGAGCGCGCGCGCCTCCGCCTCGCCGTAGAAGTAGCCGATGGGCTTGGTGGGGCGCTGGAAGGCGGGATCCTCCGGGTCCACCTCGACCTGGGTGAGGAGGCAGACCACGTGCCGGGGGTTCCCCCGCTCGCGCAGGGCGTTCTCGAGCGCCTGCATGAGGAGGTAGGCGATCCCGCCCTGGCTCTGGGCCACGCAGATGTCGAGGGACATCGGGGCCACCCGCTGGCGGGCGATCGTCATGCGCATCTGGATCTTGCCGACGACGGGCCCGTTGCCGTGGGTGATGACGAGCTCGTTGTCGAGCTCCATCAGCGGCAGGAGGGACCGCGCCGTGGCCCGGGCGATGACGAGCTGCTCCTCCGGGGTCCCGCGGATGTTCCCCGGGTGGGTGGCGTTCCCGCCGATGGCCACGAGCAGGCGGCGCGGGATGTCGGTCATGGGTCGCTCATCCTCTCCAAGGAGTAGAATTGCACAACGTTGTTCACTCCGGAGGGGGCGGGAAGCTCTTCCCCCTCTCCCTCCGGGAGAGGGCCGGGGTGAGGGAGGATTCGGCGGCGGGTGGCTTCCCCCTCACCCCCTTCCCCTCTCCCAAGGGGAGAGGGGGGAAGACCCTCGAAACCCGTTCCGAATAGGCGCTTCTCAGCGAACAACCGGCTTGGACTTCACATCCAGGCGACACAGAGACAGACGCGGATTGTAGCACTCAGCCGAGGGCGGCGCCCCAGGCCACGCCCGCGAGGGCGGCCCCCGCGAGGAGAAGCACGGGCGAGACGCCCCGCCGCTCGGCGAGGAGAACGGCGGCGGAGAGGAGCAGGAGCGCCGGGTGGAGGCCCCACAGGGGCCGCGCCAGGGCGGCCAGGGTCACCCCCAGGAGGCCGATGGCGGACGCCCCCGCGAAGCGCCCGAAGGCCTCGAAGCGCCCCGAGCCCCGCCACCGATCGGCGAGCCGGACGGCGAGCGCGGCGAGGAGCACGGGCACGGCGAAGACGGCCAGGGTGGCCGCGAGCGCCCCGGGGAGCCCGCCCACCCGGTAGCCGACATAGGAAGCGAGGATGAGGATCGGCCCCGGCGTCGCGTAGGCGAGGCCCACCCCCACGGCGAAGTCCCGGGGGGAGAGCCAGCCCGTCTCGGCCACCGTGATGCGCTCGACCAGGGGGAGGGCCGCCTGGCCCCCCCCGAAGGCCAGCGCCCCCACGAGCAGGAAGCGCAGGGTGAGATCAAGCATCCCCGCCCCCCCGCCCGTGCGCCAG
>JBBTDR010000602.1:0-3465 GCA_038042665.1 Nitrospinota bacterium | reverse complement strand
AGCTGCTTGAGGGGGGGCTTTTTCTCTTCCTGGGCCGGGGCTTGGGGCTGGTCCTGGGGGGCCGGCTCTTGGGGGGCCGGCTCCGGGGGGGCCGGCTGGGCCTGGGGCGGCGCCTGCAGGCCGGGGATGAGGCCCTGGAGGACGCCCCGGAGGAGGTCGGTGACGTTCCCGCCCAGCTCCCGGGTCTTGCCCCCCAGGTCGAGGAGTTTCTCGAACACGCCCACGAGCAGGGAGTCCATCGCCAGGCCGTAGATGCTGGCCGAGGGGTCGTCGACCCTCCCCTGCACCCGGATGCTGATGGGGATCTCCCCCCGCTTGCGGCGGAGGAGGTCGAGCGCCAATCCCTCGGTCAGCTCCTGCGCCTTGCTGAGGAGGCGCTTGCGGCCCACGGGGCGGAGCTCCAGGCCGAACACCTTCCCCTTGGCCTCGGCCCGCAGGTAGTCCTGCTTGAGGGAGAACTCCGCGTCGAGGTCCAGGGCGCCGCGCTGGATCTCGGTCCCCCGGGCGTGGCGCGCGTAGGGCGAGAGGGGCTTGAGGTCGTATTGGCGCAGGGTGAGCGCGCCCGTGATGGGCATGGGCGTCACCCCCGGGTTCGCCCGCGCGTCGAGGAGGAGGGCGGGGGGCTGGCCCGGCCCCTCCAGCCGCACCCGCGCATCCATCCGCCCGGGGGGCATCCGGGTGTCGAGGTTCTCCACCGTGAGGCGCAGCCCCTCGCGGTCCACCGCGGCCGGGGCCGCCCCCTTCTCGATCTCGTGGCGGAAGTGGAAGTCCAGCCGCTCCACCTCCAGGCGCTCCACCCGGAGCTCGGGGAGGTTCTCCGCCACGCGCTCCGGGGGCAGGGAATCCGCCCGGGCGGGCGGCGCCTGGGGGGATGGCCGCGCGGGCGGGCGCTTGGGCTCCTCCTTCGCGGGGCCCGCGGGCGCCGGAGGGGCGGCGGGGACGGGGACGGGCTTCACCTTCTCCTTCCTCGTCAGCACCTCGAAGGTGCTCTGGTTCTCGGCGTCGAGGTGGACGTGGAGGCCGAGCGACCGGGCCGCGACCCGGCCCGCCACTATCTTGCCCTCCAGCAGCGCCCCCTCGGCGAAGGTGGCCGTGAGGGACTCCACCCGCACGGCGGGAGGGTCCTGGGGCCGGGCGAGGTTCCGCACGGCCGCCCGCGCCAAGTCGAGGAGGGCGTCCTTCCCGTCGAAGGTCACCTTGCCCGCGAGGTCGGCCTCCAGGTTCGGGAGGTCCTGGGTGCGGAAGCCCCGCAGGTCCGCCTCCGCCGAGCCCTGGACCGAGAACGGGGCGGGGGACCGCCGGCTCAGGGAGAGGGCCCCGCGCGAGGCGCCGGCCACCTTCATCCCCTGGAGGGGCTTGCCCGCCACCGCACCCGCGGCCGAGAGGGCGGGGGCGAGGTCGGAGAAGTTCCAGGCGAGATGGAGCTCGTCCCTCCCCCCCAGCTTCCACACCGAGGGTTTGGGGACCTCGAGGCTGCCGAAGGGGAACTCCGCCCCCAGGCGGGCCACCTCGACCGCGCCCGATTCGAGATCGGCGCGGCCCGCCGAGCGCAGCGACGCGCTCCCGAGCGGGATGTTCGCGGCTTCCCCCCGGGCGAGCACCCAGAGGCCCTCCCCCTTCAAGTCGGTCTCCCAGCGCACCCCCTCCGGAGAGGAATACGAGAGGGCCACCTTGCCGCTCACCTCCCCGCCCGCCCCGGCGAGGAAGGAGGAGGAGTCCAGCCCCAGGCGGACGAGGGGGCCGATCTCCAGCGGGTCGAACTCCGCGCGGGCGCTCCAGCCGATCCGGTTGCCGCGCCCCCGGTCGCGGGTCACGAGGGCCGCCGCGCTCAGCCGCTCCCCCTTCTTCCCGAGCTTGACGGGCAACTCCACCAGGCTGCCCGCCCACACCTCGGCGGCGCTCAGGTCGTTGATCGCGAGGAGGAACTCGGCTTCGTCCTTTCCCTGAATGTTCCAGCGCGCGGGCCGGGTCAGGCTGATGAGCCCGAAGGGGAGGGCCGCGTCCAGGAGGGCCAGCTCGGCGGACCCGGCCTTGGGGTCCAGCCAGCCCTCCGAGCGGAGGGTCAGCAGGGCGAGCTGCATCTTCCGCCAGGGCCCCGAGGCCGCCGGGCGGAACTCGGCCGCGAGCTTCTCCCCCGAGAGGCTGGTCTTCCACCGCAGGGGCTGGCCGGTGGCGAAGGCCACCTCGAACTCCCCGCCCGCCTTGCCCCCCAGGTTCCGCACCGTGGGAGGCAGCGTGGCCCCCCGGGCCAGGACCCCGAGGTCCATGGGGTCCAGCTTGCCCTGGGCGGAGATCGAGAGCTTCTCCTCCTTCCCCCGGGCGCGGGCGAAGGCCAGGGTGAGGACCGCCCCTCCTCCCTGGCCCGGGTCGCCGAGGGGGAGCCCGGCGAGGCCGCGGACCAGCCGCAGCGCGGCGCCCGCGTCCGCCACCTGGAGGCGCGCCTTGAGGGCATCCTGGCCGGCGAGGTTCCAGCTCCCCTTCTCCAGCAGGCGGCCCTTGGCGAAGGGGAGCTCGATCTCCAGCCGGGCGATCTCGGCCTCCCGGCGGGCGAGGTCGGCCCAGCCCTCGGTCCGCACGGCGGCATGGGCGAGCTGGAGCGGGCGCCATGGCTGCGCCGGCCCCGCGCGGAGCCCGAGGTCGAGGCCCTCAGCCTTGAGGTCCGCCTTCCACCGCAGGGCCTTCGCCTCCGCCCAGGACAGCTCCAGCTGGCCCCCCACCGCCCCCTTCCGGGGCTCCAGCCCCTCGAGGGGCGGGGCCCAGGCCGCCAGGGGGGCCCAGGCCACCAGGGAGACGACGTCGAGCGGGTCGAGGTCGGCCTGGAGGCGGAGGGCGAAGGGCTGGCCCGGGGCGCGGCCGCGCGAGGCGAGGAGGCCGAGGGAGAGCTTGCCCGCGCGGGAGAGCTGGGGCGCGGGCAGCTCCAGCAGGGCGGCGATCCACCGGAGGGCCTCGGCGACGTCGGCGATCTCGGCCGCGAGGTGGAGGCGGTCCTCGCGGGCGGCGTTCCACTTCGCGGGCTCCCGCAGGCGGGCCTTCGCGAAGGGCAGGGCCAGCTCGAGCGAGGCCACCTCGCCCGATTGGGCGGCGAAGTCGAAGCGGCCCTTGGACTTCACCGAGGCCGAGGGAAGCGAGAGGGCCCGCCATCCCTCCCCGGGCCGGGGGCTCACCTGGGCGGCGAGGCCGTTGGCGCGGAGATCGGCGTCCCATTCGATCCGCCCGGGCTGGGCGTAGGAGGCGGTGGCCCGCCCCCCCACGGCGCCGCGCAGGGTGCGCAGGTTCTCCAGGGCGGGGGCGAGGGCGAAGAAGGGCGCCACCTCGAAGGGCTCGGCCGCCATCCACCCCTCGTAGCGGCCCTTCGCCCAATCGGCGAGGGCGCCCGCGCTGAAGCGGACGAGCCCGGGCTCGGTGCAGGCCCCCTCGGCCTTCAGGTCGAGGGGGGCGCCCGCCCGGACGCCGCTCAGCCGGATC
>JBBTDR010000601.1:0-4875 GCA_038042665.1 Nitrospinota bacterium | reverse complement strand
GGATGATGAGGCCGGCGGGGCGGCCCAGCCGGGCGAGGCCCCGG
Source organism: Nitrospinota bacterium (assembly GCA_038042665.1). Classification (GTDB taxonomy): domain Bacteria; phylum UBA8248; class UBA8248; order UBA8248; family UBA8248; genus 2-12-FULL-69-37. The sequence goes on along the minus strand of JBBTDR010000601.1, from coordinate 4,831 downwards.
TCGGCCCACCGCAGGGCGGCCGCGATGGAGGCCGCCGCGCCCTCGCCCTGGACCCGGGTGTGGACCACGATCACTTCCACGACGGGGGCGCGCTCGCGCAGCACCCGGATCATGTCCTGGACCGCCGCGCCCTCCCGGCTCGTGACCAGGGCCACCCGGCGGGGCCGCTCGGGCAGGGGGCGCTTGCGGGCGGGGTCGAAGAGCCCCTCCTGGGCCAGGCGCTGGTGGAGCTGGCGGAAGGCGGCCTCCAGCGCACCCTCCCCCAGGGGCTCCATCGAGAGGACCGAGAGCTGGAAGCGCCCGTCGCGCTCGTAGAGGGTGACCCGGCAGCGGAGGAGGACGCGCATCCCCTCCTCGGGCTGGAAGCGGAGGAAGCGCCTGCGCCCGGCGAACATCACCGCCCCGGCCTTGGAGGCGGCGTCCTTGAGGTCGAAGTAGGCGTGGCCCGAGGGGTAGAGCCGCCAGGAGGAAATCTCCCCCTCCACCAGCACCTCGGCGAACTCCTCCTCCAGCAGCCCCTTCACCCGGGCGTTCAGCTGGGAGACGGTGAGGACGGGGGGCCGCGCCGGTGGGGCCTGGGGACCGAGGAGGTCCACCATCAGCGGGCCTCGCCCGGCAGGGCGTGGAGCCCGAAGGCCCGCACCGTGTTCACCATGAGCATGGCGATGGTCATGGGGCCCACCCCTCCGGGGACGGGGGTGATGGCCGAGACCTTGGGGAGGAGCGCCTCATAGTCGCAGTCCCCCACGAGCTTCTCGCCCACCCGGTTGATGCCCACGTCCACCACCGCGGCCCCCTCGCGCACCATGTCCGCCGTGACGAAGCGGGCCTTCCCCATGGCGGCGACGACGATGTCCCCCTCGCGGGCCACGGCCGCGATGTCCCGGGTGCGGGAGTGGCAGACGGTGACGGTGGCGTTCTCGTGGATCAGGAGGAGCGAGAGGGGCAGGCCCACGATCTTGCTCCGCCCGATCAGGACCACCCGCTTGCCGGAGATCTCGATGTCGTAGTGCTTGAGAATCTCGATCACCCCCGCCGGGGTGCAGGGCTTGAGGACCCCCTGCTTCAGGGCGAGGCGGCCGAAGTTCTCGGGGTGGAAGACGTCCACGTCCTTCTCCAGGGAGACCCGGCGCAGCACCGCCTCCTCCTGGATCTGCTTCGGCAGGGGAAGCTGGACGAGGATGCCGTCCACCGCCGGGTCGGCGTTCAGCCGGTCGATCAGCCGCTCCAGCTCCGCCTGGGGGGTATCCGCGGGGAGGTGGTGGTCGAAGGTCTGGATGCCCAGGTTCTTGGCCGTCTTCTCCTTGAGGCGGACGTAGACCTGGGAGGCGGGGTCCTCCCCCACCAGCACCACGGCCAGGCCCGGGGGGCGCCCCGCGCGGGAGGTGAGGTCCGGGATGGAGGATTGGAGCTCGCCCAGGATCTTGTCGGCGACGGGCTTGCCCTTCATGACGACTGCGGATGAGGTCTGGATCACGAGCCCTCCGATGCGGCGGGGCGGGGGGAAACGATCAGCTCAGACGGCGATCCGGCCGTCCTTCACCACGGCCTGATCGTCCGCCCAGACGGTCGGGCGGCCGAAGCGCATGTCCACGTGCAGGGGGGCCGTGGGGTCCATATTGTACTTGATCATGGCGGGCTCCCTCGGGCGCCCCGCCCGGCGGGTGGTGCCGGAAACCGCTGGAAAAAAGGGCCGATCGAAGGGAAAATCCCCACTCGCGGGGCATTATAGAAGCCCCCCTCCGGGGACCGCAAGTCGCGGGGGGCAGCATTCATTTCGGGCCGTCTTTGTAGGGGCGGTTCGCGAACCGCCCCTACAGAACCGATTCGGCAATGGCCCCTTTGTAGGGGCGACCGGCCGGTCGCCCCTACGGAAGGAATGCACAAAACCACGGAAAGGACACCCATGCCCGATCTGAAGACCCCCTACCTGACGGTGGACCTCATCATCGAGATGGAGGGGGGCATCGTCCTCATCGAGCGCAAGAACCCGCCCCCGGGCTGGGCCCTGCCGGGGGGCTTCGTGGACTACGGGGAGACGCTGGAGCGGGCCGCCCTCCGCGAGGCCAAGGAGGAGACCTCGCTCGACGTCGAGCTCCTCCGCCAGTTCCACGCCTACAGCGACCCCCGCCGGGACGAGCGCCAGCACAACGTCACCGTGGTCTTCATCGCCCGGCCCACCGCGGGCGTCCTCAAGGGCCGCGACGACGCCCGCCGGGCCGCCGTCTTCCACTGGGGGAACCTCCCCCCCCTCGCCTTCGACCACGGGGAGATCCTGGCGGATTATTTTGGCGGCCGTTACCCGTAGGGGCGCACGGCCCGCGCCCCGGCGGAAGCTTCCCCGCCCCTCCCGGAAGCACCCCCCCGCCCCATCGTGCTACCATGGACGGGCGAGGCCGCTGAGGCCCCAGGAAGGGAGAATCTCCCGTGTTCGACAAGCTCCGCCGGTGGCACCGGCGCGCCATATATTTGATCCGGAACGACATCCGGGCCGCCCTGGAGCGCGACCCGGCCGCCCGGTCCACCGCCGAGGTCATCCTCTGCTACCCGGGCGTCCATGCCATCCTGATGCACCGCCTGGCCCATTTCATCTGGGGGCACGGGCACTGCCTCCTCGCCCGGTGGCTGAGCCACGTCAACCGCTTCTTGACCGGGATCGAGATCCACCCCGGGGCCCAGATCGCCGAGGGCTTCTTCATCGACCACGGGATGGGGGTGGTGATCGGGGAGACCTCGATCATCGGCCGCAACTGCACCATCTACCACGGCGTCACCCTGGGGGGGGTGAGCCTCAAGAAGGGCAAGCGCCACCCCACCCTGGAGGAAGGGGTGATCGTCGGGGTCGGCGCCCGCATCCTGGGCCCCCACACCATCGGGGCGGAGAGCCGGGTGGGGGCGGGCTCGGTGGTCATCTCGGACGTGCCCGCCGGCTGCACGGTGGTGGGCGTGCCGGCCCGGATCGTCCTCCGCGAGGGCCAGGGCAAGACGGAGCGGCCCGTGCCCCTCGCCTTCGACCACCACCAGCTGCCCGACCCCGTCGAGGGGGCCATCCAGGCCCTCAACCTCCGCATCGCCCAGCTGGAGCGGGAGCTCGGCCAGCTCCACGAGGCGGCGGACCGCGAACGGCGGAAACCGGAATGAAGCGGACCTACCTCGACCACAACGCCACCACCCCCGTCCGGCCCGAGGTGGCCGAGGCCATGCGGCCCTACTTCGAGGGCCTCTTCGGCAACCCGAACAGCATCCACGGCTTCGGGCGCGAGACGCGCGCCGCCGTCGAGGAGGCCCGCGCGCGCGTGGCCTCCCTCATCGGGGCCGGGGATCCCGAGGAGATCATCTTCACCTCCGGCGGCACCGAGAGCGACAACATGGCCCTGCGGGGCGCCCTCGCCGCGGCGGGGGGGGAGGGCCACATCGTCACCACGGCGGTGGAGCACCCCGCCGTCCTCGACACCTGCCGGGCGCTCGAAGCCAAGGGCGTCCGCGTCACCTACCTCCCCCCGGACCGGGCGGGGCGCGTCTCGCCGGGGGCCGTCGCCCAGGCCATCCGGCCCGGCACCCGCCTCGTCTCCGTCATGTGGGCCAACAACGAGGTGGGCACCCTCCAGCCCATCCACGAGATCGCCGCCCTCTGCCGGGAGCGGGGGGTGCCCTTCCACACCGACGCCGTCCAGGCGGTGGGCAAGGTGCCCATCGACGTGCGGGAGGCCGGGGTGGACTTCCTCTCCGCGAGCGCCCACAAGATCAACGGCCCCAAGGGAGTGGGGTTCCTCTACGCCCGCCGGGGGGCGCGGCTCGAGCCCCTCCTGACCGGAGGCGGCCAGGAGCGCGACCTGCGCCCGGGCACCGAGAACGTCCCCGGCATCGTGGGCCTCGGGGAGGCCTGCCGCCTCGCCCGCGCCGAAGGCCCCGCCCGGGCCCGGGCCATCGCGGCGCTCAGGGATCGCCTCGAGAGCCAGCTCTGCGAGCGCATCCCGGACGTCCAGGTGAACGGCGACCCCGCCCGCCGCCTCCCCGGCACCTCGAACCTGAGCTTCCTCGGGGCGGAGGGCGAAACCCTCCTCATCCGGCTCGACCTGGAGGGCATCGCCGTGAGCACGGGCTCGGCCTGCAGCGCGGGCTCGACCGAGCCCAGCCATGTCCTCGTGGCCATGGGGCTGGCGCCCGAGGCCATCCGGGGCTCCCTGCGCTTCAGCCTGGGCTGGGGCAGCGCGGAGGAGGACGTGGACCGGGTGCTCGCGGTGCTCCCCGAGGCGGTCCAGCGAGTGCGGGCCATGGCGCCCGGCCGGGGGGCGCGGGAATGACCCAGCCCTTCACCGGCTCGCACCACTACAACGAGACCGTCCTCCGGCACATCGCCGAGCCCCGCAACGTGGGCAAGATGGAGAACCCCGGCGCGGTGGGCCGGGGCGCCAACCCCTCCTGCGGGGACGAGGTGACGCTCTACCTCCGCTTCGAGGGGGGGAGGGTCGCGGAGGCGAAGATGGAGATCCTCGCCTGCGGGGCGGCCACCGCCTCCATGAGCGCCCTGACCGACCTGGCGCGCGGGAAGACCGTGGAGGAGCTCATGGCCATCACCCCGGAGCAGATCGCCGAGAGCCTCGGCGGGCTGCCCCGCCACAAGCGCCACTGCGCCCAGCTCGCCCAGCGGGTGCTGCGGGACGCCCTGCAGGGCCGCGCGTAGGGTTACCTTCAGACCCATCATACGTAGGGGCGTATGGCCATACGCCCCTACACTTCCCATGAAAGGCAACGAGGAATGCCGATAACGGCGGTGCGGGTGGAGCAGCGCGGGCCCCTGCGCGGGGCCGCCCTCCCCGCCGGGGGAGGG
>JBBTDR010000600.1:0-1740 GCA_038042665.1 Nitrospinota bacterium | reverse complement strand
GGAGGTGCGCCGGGTCGGCAGCCGGCCGAGCCGCCCCTGGGCCTCGCTGGGGGAGTTCGTCGCCAAGTTCCGCATGATCCCCAGCGCGGGCAAGGCCGAGCCCGGGCGGATCGCCCACCTCGCCCGCCACAGCGTGCGCCGCCTCGAGGACGGCTCCTGGCTCCTCAAGGCCGACCGCAACTTCCACCGGGACCGGACGGGGGTGGACAACCGGACCGGCTGGCTGCGGGTGCAGGCCCCGGCCATGTTCGTGGCGGGGGGGCTCTCCGACCGCCTCACCCCCGTGGAATTCGAGTGGTTCCGGCAGAACATCCCCCACGTCCGGGTGGAGGTCATCCCGGGCGCCCACCACCACGTTTTCATGGACGAGCCCGAGGCCTTCCTGCGCATCGTGCGGGGGTTCCTGGAGCAAGTGCTTTCCTGAACCCGGTGTCTGTGGCAGTCTGAGGAGACCGGCGCTCCGCGGCACCCGGAAGGAAAGCGCGATGGCCCCAGAAGAGCTCGACGAGGAAGGTTGGCCGGTCCCCGAGCCCGAGAGAGAGGCCGTCCCAGCGGACCCCGAGGAAGCGAAGACCGCGCCCGGCACGGGGGAGAGCGCCTTCCTCATGAACCTGCTCTCGCCCCCTTCGCATCAAGCCCTCTCTCCCCTGGCCGAGCTCGAGGGGGACGACCTGATCAAGGCCTTTCTCTCGGGAGGCCCCTCCGCCCCCCGGCTGACGGCCCTCTGGTTCCCCCCGGCGGAGGCCCGGCGCCTCCCTGCCCTCCTCCGGAGCTGCCTGGTCCGCAGCGTCGAGGAGGTGACCCACGAGATCATCCGCACCCTGCGGGACAACCCGCCCCACCTCCTCCTCATCCACGCCAAGGACAACCTGAGCACCCAGGAGGTCTTCCTCCAGATGGCCTTCGAGAAGCAGGAGGCCCGCCGGCCGATGACCGTCCTCCTCGTGCCGGACGGGGCGTCCCCCCTCCTCGCCTCGCCGCCCGCCTGGGCCGACGCCGTCCTCCCGCTCTCGCTGCCGGACCCCTCGCTGGGCCTCAACCTCGAGCGGCTTCTCCGCCTCGCCCTCACCCGGCACGACCTGGAGATGATCTTCCTCGCCCACCGCGTGAGCCGCGAGCAGCTCCACCGCGTCACCTTCACCGACCCCCTGACCGGCCTCACCAACCGCGCGGGCTTCAACGAGATGTCCGCCCGCGAGATCAGCCGCGTGAGCCGCACCAAGGGCTCGCTGGGCCTTGTCATCCTCGACATCGACCACTTCAAGAAGATCAACGACACCTACGGCCACCCCGCCGGGGACAGCGTGCTGCGCGAGCTGGCCCGCATCCTCCGCCGCGAGACCCGCGCCCTCGACCAGGCCATCCGCTTCGGCGGGGAGGAGTTCGGCCTCCTGCTCCCCCACACCGACTACGACGAGATGCTCCTCGTGGCCGAGCGCATCCGGCAGGAGGTGGAGAAGGCGCACTTCGAGGCCATGCCCAAGGCCGGGGCCGTCACCATCAGCCTGGGGGCGCTCTGCATCTACTCCAACCGGCGGGCGAGCATGGCCGACATGTACAAGATGTGCGACGAGCTGCTCTACCAGGCCAAGCAGGGCGGCCGCAACCGCGTGGTCTCCAGCAAGCACGAGTAACCCCCGGAAATTCGGGCGCAAGGATCGGATAGATTCGCGCCCCGCCCCTCCCCAACCCACCATCCCACCCACGCCCCCCCCCATGGGTGGAAGGACCAAGGACCAC
>JBBTDR010000599.1:0-8799 GCA_038042665.1 Nitrospinota bacterium | reverse complement strand
TGGCTTGATCGATTCCAGGGACGGTTGGGTCCTCCGGGACGCTGAACACGAACGGCCCGCCCGCCCGCCGGGGCATTGACAACCCCGCCCCCTCTTGCGCAAATACCCCGGTTTGCCCCCATCCGCGCAAAGGCCCGGTGACTCGCGGGGAGGAACGGTGTGCTAAACGGCGCGCGCATCCTTGTGCTGAACCATACCTTCGAGCCCATCCACATCTGCAACGCCCGGCGCGCCATCCGCATGGTGCTCCTCGGCAAGGCGGTGAGCATCGAGGACGACGGCCTCCTCGTCCGCAGCAAGACCTTCCACTTCCGCCTCCCCGCCGTCATCCGGCTGCTGCGCTACGTCCACATCCCCCGCACCGGGGAGATCCCCTTCAGCAAGAAGAACATCTGGCGCCGGGACAACTACACCTGCCAGTACTGCGGCCGCGAGGGCGGCCACCTCACCGTGGACCACGTGAACCCGCGCTCGCGCGGGGGCGTCACCACCTGGGAGAACGTGGTGTGCAGCTGCCGCCCCTGCAACGCCCGCAAGGGCGACCGCCTCCCCCACGAGGCCGGGATGCCCCTCCTGCGCCCGCCCCGCAAGCCCCGCTTCTTCCACCCCGAGGCCATGAACCCGCGCCTGGGCGAGGCCCTCCGGCGGCACTGGAGCAAGTACCTCAGGCCCTTCGAGTCCTCGCGGTAGGTGCGCAATCCAAACACGTGGTTCTGGCCGCGGCCGCCAGGGCCGCCCCCCCTCGCTCCCCCTGGGAGAGGGGATGGGTGAGGGAATAGCCGCCCCCGCCGCTGAACCTTCCCTCGCCCCGGCCCTCGCCTGAGGGGGGGAAGCCCCTCCGCCCTTCTCCCCCCCGGCATGATCCGTTAAACTGCGCTGTTGCCGCCCCGGCTTCCGGGTGGAGGCCCTTGTATCTTCCCATGAGTGTTTCATGAGCGCGTTCCAGCTCGTCTCCGGGTTCGCCCCCACGGGGGACCAGCCCCAGGCCATCGAGGCCCTCCTGCGGGGCTTCGCCGAGGGCCAGCGGGAGCAGGTGCTGCTCGGGGTCACGGGCTCGGGCAAGACCTTCACCATGGCCAACGTCATCGCCCGGCTGGGCAAGCCCGCCATCGTGCTGGCCCACAACAAGACCCTTGCCGCCCAGCTCTACAACGAGTTCAAGGGGTTTTTCCCCCACAACGCCGTCGAGTACTTCGTTAGCTACTACGACTACTACCAGCCCGAGGCCTACGTCCCGACGACGGACACCTACATCGAGAAGGACGCCTCCATCAACGAGGAGCTCGACCGCCTGCGCCACGCCGCCACCCGCTCGGCCCTCACCCGGCGGGACGTGGTGGTGGTGGCCAGCGTGAGCGCCATCTACGGCCTGGGCTCCCCCTCGGACTACTTCGACCTCCACATCGGCCTCGAGCGGGGCATGCGGATGAACCGCGAGGAGCTCCTCACCCAGCTCGTGCGCATCCAGTACCGCCGCGGCGACCTGGAGCTGCGCCGCGCCTCCTTCCGCGCCCGGGGTGACGTGGTGGAGATCCTCCCCGCCCACGAGGACGAGCAGGCCCTGCGGGTGGAATTCTTCGGGGACGAGATCGACGCCATCAGCGAGATCGACCCCCTGCGCGGGGCGGTGCTGCGCAAGCTCGACGCCGTGGACATCTACCCCAACAGCCACTACATCACCCCCGAGGAGCGCCTCTCTCGCGCCGTCGAGAGCATCGGGCGGGAGATCCACGGGCGGGTGGCCGAGCTCCTCGCCCTCGGCAAGGAGGCCGAGGCGCGCCGCCTCCAGCAGCGGACCCTCCAGGACATGGAGATGCTGCGCGAGGTGGGCTACTGCCACGGGATCGAGAACTACAGCCGCCATCTCGACGGCCGCCTCCCCGGCGAGCCCCCAGCCACGCTTTTCGCCTACTTCCCCCAGGACCGCCTCGTCATCATCGACGAGAGCCACCAGAGCGTCCCCCAGCTGCGGGGGATGTACCGCGGGGACCGCTCCCGCAAGGAGACCCTGGTGAACTACGGCTTCCGCCTCCCCTCGGCCCTGGACAACCGGCCCCTCAAGTTCGAGGAGTTCGAGGGCCTGCTCGGGGAGGCGCTCTACGTCTCGGCCACGCCCGGGCCCTACGAGCTGGAGCGGAGCGGGGGGGTGGTGGCCGAGCAGGTGATCCGCCCCACCGGCCTGGTGGACCCCCCCGTCGAGGTGCGCCCCGTCAACGGCCAGGTGGACGACCTCCTGGCCGAGGTGCGCCGGTGCGCCGCCCGCCAGGAGCGGGTGCTCGTCACCACCCTCACCAAGCGCTTCGCCGAGGACCTGACCGAGTACTACGAGGACCTCGGCGTCCGGGTGCGCTACCTCCACAGCGACATCGACACCCTGGAGCGGGTGCGCATCATCCGCGATCTGCGCTCGGGGGCCTTCGACGTCTTGATCGGCATCAACCTCCTGCGCGAGGGGCTGGACCTCCCCGAGGTGGCCCTCGTGGCCGTCTTCGACGCCGACAAGGAGGGCTTCCTGCGCTCCGAGACCTCCCTCATCCAGACCTCGGGCCGCGCGGCCCGGCACCTGAACGGGCGGGTCATCATGTACGCCGGCCGGGTGACCGAGAGCATGCGCCGGGCCATCGGCGAGATGGAGCGCCGCCGCGGCATCCAGCTCGCCTACAACGAGGCGAACGGCATCATCCCCCGCTCCATCCAGCGGCGCATGGACGGCCTGCTCGAGAGCGTCTGGGAGGGGGACTACGCCGGGGCCGCCGGCGCGGCCGAGGAGGAGGCCCCCTACGGCGAGGTCTCCGCCGAGGACGCCGCCGCCCTGGACGAGCTCCGCGCCCGCATGAAGGAGGCCGCCCAGCGCCTCGAGTTCGAGCGGGCCGCCGAGCTCAGGGACCGCGTCCTCGCCATCGAGCGCCGCCAGCTGGGGCTGAAGGTCTAGGATGGGGGCGGCCGATGCGGGCGGCCTCCGCGGGGCCCTGCGCCTCCTCCCCCAGAAGCCGGGCATCTACATCTTCAAGGACTCCGGGGGGGAGATCCTCTACGTCGGCAAGGCGCTCCGCCTGCGCAGCCGGGTGCGGAGCTATTTCGGGAAGATCGCGGGCCGCAGCCCCTGGATCGCCCGGATGGCGGCTGGCATCGCCTCGGTCGAGCACGTCGTCACCGCGAACGAGGTCGAGGCCCTCATCCTCGAGAGCAACTACGTCAAGCGGCACAAGCCCAAGCACAATGTGCTCCTGCGCGACGACAAGCACTTCCCCTTCCTCAAGCTGAGCACCCAGGAGGAGTGCCCGCGCCTGAGCGTCGTCCGCCGCGCGGCGGGGGATGGGGCGGACTACCTCGGGCCCTTCCCCTCGCCGGGGAGCCTGCGGCGCACCATCCGCTTCCTCCAGAAGACCTTCCACATCCGCGCCTGCACCGGGGGGATCGAGGACAAGACCTCCCGGCGCTGCATCTACTTCCAGATGGGCCAGTGCCTCGGGCCCTGCGACGGCCACCAGAGCCGGGAGGACTACCGCGCCGGGGTGCGCGACGCCCTGGACTTCCTGCGGGGGAAGACCGGCGAGGTGGTCGGGCGCCTGCGGGCCGGGATGGAGGCGGAGTCCGAGGCCCTGCGCTTCGAGGCGGCGGCCAAGCTTAGGGACCGCATCCGCGACATCGAGGAGGTCGCCGAGCAGCAGCGCCAGCGGATGATCTCCACCAAGAGCGGCGACCAGGACATCCTCGGCCTCCACCGCGAGGGCGGGCGGGCCTTCTTCCGCATGTTCTTCGTGCGCGGGGGGAGGCTCCTCGGGGACCAGGCGTTCAACCTCGCCGCCCCGGACGAGGTGCCGGACGCCGAGGTCGTCTCCGGCTTCGTGAAGCAGTACTACAGCGCCCAGGCCTTCCTGCCGGACGAGGTGCTCCTCTCCGCCCCTCCGCCGGACGCCGCCGTCATCGCCCGCTGGCTCGGCGGGAGGAAGGATCGTAAGGTGGAGGTGCTCTTTCCCCGCCGGGGGGACAAGCGCCGCCTCATCGAGATGGCCTGCGAGAACGCCGCCCAGGCGGCCGGCGCCCAGGCGGCCGGGCTGCGCCGGGAGCAGGAGAGCCTGGGCGCCGTCCAGCGGGCGCTGGGGCTCGAGGCCCCGCCCGCCCTCATCGAGGCGTTCGACGTCTCCAACCTGCACGGGAGCCACATCGTGGGCGCGAGCGTCGCCTTCCGGGACGGCGGGCCGCTCAAGGACAGCTACCGCCGCTACCAGGTGCGCTCGGTCGCGGGCGCGGCGGACGACTTCGCCTCCATGCGCGAGATCGTCCAGCGCCGGATGGAGCGCCTGGTGAACGAGGGGGGCGAGATGCCCGATCTCATCCTGATCGACGGGGGCAAGGGCCAGCTCTCGGCCGCCGCCGCGGCGCTGGAGGAGGTGGGGGCCGCCGACGTGCCCGTGTGCGCCATCTCCAAGGGCCGCACCGCCGACAACCCCGGGGACCAGGACGTCTTCCACCTCCCCGGCCAGTCCGAGCCCGTGCGGATGGAGGAGGGGGGCCCGGGCAAGCTGCTGCTCCAGCGCATCCGGGACGAGGTGCACCGCTTCGCCCTCACCTACCACCGCGCCCGGCGCGCCAAGGGCGAGCTGCGCAGCGGGCTCGACGACGTGCCCGGCCTCGGTCCCAAGCGGCGGCGCGCCCTCCTCCGGGTCTTCGGCAGCCTGCGCGGGGTGCTCGGCGCCTCGGACGCCCAGCTCCTCGAGGTGGAGGGCGTCACCCCCGCCCTCGTGGCCGCCCTCCGCGAGAAGCTGGGGGGAGGAGAGCCCGCCGGGGAGGAGGCCCCGTGACCGTCCGGGACGTCTCCTACGCCCTCTTCTCGGGGCTGATGCTGGCCTCCATCTTCCCCCCCTTCCACTTCTCGGCCCTCGCCTGGGTGGCCCTGGTGCCCCTGCTGTGGTCCTTGCACGGCAAGCGCCCCCACGAGGGCTTCGCCCTGGGCTTCCTCTCGGGGCTCGTGGCCTACGGGATCATCGTCTGGTGGGTGAAGCTGACCATGGTGAGATACGGGGGGCTGCACCCCGCCCTCGCCTGGCTGGTCACCCTCCTGCTGGTCATGTACCTGGCCCTCTTCCCGGCGGTGTTCGCCTGGGGGCTCATCCGGCTGTGCCCGGGGAGGGAGCTCTCGGTCTTCCTCCTGGCCCCCCCGCTCTGGGTGGCGCTCGAGCTCCTGCGGGCCCACTTCCTCTCGGGCTTCCCCTGGGCGCTCCTGGGCTACAGCCAGTACCAGGTGCCGCCCGTCATCCAGATCGCCGACTTGACGGGGGTGTACGGCGTCTCTTTCTTCATCGTGCTGGGGAACGCCGCCGTCTGGCACTTCTTCCGCAACCCCCACCGCGCCCCCTTCGCCGTGGTGGGGGGGACGGCGGTGGCCGCGCTGCTGGTGCTGGGCTACGGCTACCTGCGCCTCCACGAGGTCCCCCGAGACGCCGGAGAGCCCTCGCGCGCGGTGGGGATCGTCCAGGGGAACACCGAGCAGGCCGTCAAGTGGTCCCCCGCCTGGCAGGAGGCCATCATGGGGGAGCTCGTCCGCCTGACGAGCGCCACGGCGAGGGAGTTCCAGGGCAAGCGCCTGGCCGCCCCGCCCCTCATCGTCTGGCCCGAGGCGGCGGCCCCCTTCATCTACACCGAGCAGCCCCAGTGGCGCGCCCGGATGCGGACGGCGGCCCAGGACGCCCGCTCCTACCTCCTCTTCGGCTCGCTCGGGCTCGACCGGGAAGGGGATGAGCCCCGGCTCTACAACTCGGCCTACCTCATCAGCCCCGAGGGCCGGGAGCTGGGCCGCTACGACAAGATGCACCTCGTGCCCTTCGGGGAGTACGTGCCGCTCGGCCGCCTCCTCTTCTTCGTGCAGAAGCTCGTGCCCGTCATCGGCACCTTCGCCGAGGGCGGGCAGCCGGTGATCTTCGACGCGCCCGGCGGGCGCTTCGGGACCCTCATCTGCTTCGAGGTCATCTTCCCCCACGTGGTGCGGCGGCTGCGGGACGCCCAGTTCCTCGTCAACATCACCAACGACGCCTGGTTCGGCCGCTCGGCGGCCTCGGAGCAGCACCTCTCCATGGTGGCCCTGCGGGCGGTGGAGCTGCGGGTGCCCATCGTGCGGGCGGCCAACACCGGCATCAGCGCCCTCATCGACGCGCGGGGGCAGATCCACGATCGGAGCCCCCTCTTCGTCCCCTGGCGGAAGACGGGCCTCATCGCCCCCCGCGTGACCCCGCCCACCGTGTACGCCCGCTCGGGGGACATCTTCGCCCTCCTTTGCGCGGCCGCCGCCGTCGCCGCCGCGTGCGCCGGCTGGGCCCGCCGCCCCCGGCGCGTGTGGTATGATTGACTCTGGCTCCCGCGGCCCGCGGGGGCGGAGGAGGCTGGCATGGAAGAGCTGTGCAGGAAGTCCCAGCGGCTGGGCGAGCGCCTTCAGACGTTGCGGGGGCGTCTTTGACCTCGATCGCCTCGAGGCGGAGTGCGCCCGGCTGGACCGCCTCGCGGGCGAGGCGGGTTTCTGGAACGACCCCGAGGCGGCCCAGAACACCTTGAGGCGCCGCTCCACCTTGCTCCGCACCATCGAAGCCTGGAACGGCCTCCGCAAGAAGACGAAGGAACAGGCCGAGCTCCTCCAGCTCCTCGGGATGGAGGAGGCGCCCGACCCCGCCCTCGTGGCGGAGGTGGACGGGGTCCTCGGCGAGGTGGAGGCCGAGACCGGTCGCCTCGAGTTCCGCCTCGTGATGGACTCCGAGGAGGACGCCAAGAACGCCATCGTCTCCGTGAACGCGGGGGCGGGCGGGGTGGAGAGCCAGGACTGGGCCGAGATGCTCCTGCGCATGTACCTGCGCTGGGCCGAGGGGAAGGGCCACGAGGCGCGGCTCATCTCGCTGCTGCCGGGCGAGGAGGCGGGCATCAAGAACGCCACCCTCATCGTCCAGGGCGAGTACGCCTACGGCTACCTCCGGGCGGAGGTGGGGGTGCACCGCCTGGTGCGCATCTCCCCCTTCGACGCGAGCGCGCGGCGCCACACCTCCTTCGCCTCGGTGGACGTGACGCCCGAGGTGGACGACAACGTCGAGATCGAGATCAACGAGAGCGACCTGAGGGTGGACGTCTACCGCAGCTCGGGCGCGGGCGGCCAGCACGTGAACACCACCGACTCCGCCGTGCGCATCACCCACCTGCCCACGGGCATCGTGGTGACCTGCCAGAACGAGCGGAGCCAGCACAAGAACCGCGCCACCGCGATGAAGCTCCTCCGCGCCCAGCTCCACAAGATGGAGCGGCGCAAGCGCGAGGAGGAGAAGGAGGCCCTCCATGCGGCGAAGAAGACCATCGCCTTCGGGAGCCAGATCCGCTCCTACGTGCTCCACCCCTACCGGCTGGTGAAGGACCACCGCACGGACGTGGAGACCTCCAACGTGGACGCCGTCCTCGATGGGGGGCTCGACCCGTTCATCGACGCCTACCTGCTCTCCCTCATCGAGGCGCGGGCGGAGCCGGCGAACCCCCGCAAGTGAAGCGGCCCGCCCGCCCCGGCGCCCCGGACGAAGAGGAACGCCTCCCGCGATGAGCCCTTCGCCGCCCGATCAGGAGCCCAAGGAGCCGCCCGCGGAGGGCGGGGCGGAGGAGAACGCCCTCATCGCCCAGCGCCGCCGCAGGCTCGAGGCCATCCGGGCCGCGGGCGGGAACCCGTTTCCCAACCGCTGCCGCACCACCCACCGCATCGGGGAGATCGTGGCGGCCTATGGGCCCCTCCCCGCGGAGGCCCTCGCCCCGGCCAAGGAGGAGCGCTTCGCCGTGGCCGGGCGCCTCATGGGGAAGCGCCTCCAGGGCAAGGTGGTCTTCATGGACCTGCGGGACGGCTCGGGGCGCATCCAGCTCTTCATCCGCCAAAACGACGTGGGGGAGGAGGGCTTCGCCCGGGCCAAGGAGTTCGACGTGGGGGACATCGTGGGGGCCGAGGGCGGGGTCTTCCGCACCCGGACGGGGGAGCTCTCGGTCTGGGTGCGCCGGCTCAGCCTCCTCGCCAAGAACCTCCGGCCCCTTCCCGAGAAGTGGCACGGCCTCCAGGACATCGAGACCCGCTACCGCCAGCGCTACGTGGACCTCATCGCCAACCCCGGGGTGGCGGAGGTCTTCCGCGCCCGCACCCGCCTGGTGCAGCTCATGCGCCGCTTCCTGGACGAGCGGGGCTTCCTCGAGGTCGAGACCCCCATGATGCAGTCCATCCCCGGCGGGGCGGCGGCCCGGCCCTTCGAGACCTACCACAACGCCCTCGACATGCCCCTCTACCTGCGGGTGGCCCCCGAGCTCTACCTCAAGCGCCTGGTGGTGGGAGGGATGGACCGGGTCTACGAGGTCAACCGCAGCTTCCGCAACGAGGGCGTCTCGACCCAGCATAACCCCGAGTTCACCATGCTCGAGTTCTACATGGCCTACGCCGACTACAACGGCCTGATGGATCTGACCGAGGAGCTCTTCGGCTTCCTGGCCCGGGAGCTCCTGGGCGGGGCCCCCGTGAAGGTCGGAGAGGAGGAGATCCCGATGGCCCCGCCCTGGCCGAGGTTCAAGTGGCGCGACGCCATCGTGGAACTGGGCGGGGCGCCCCGGGAGGTGCTCGCGGGGCAGACCCAGGCCCTCGAGCACGCCCGGCGGGTGGCGGCGCGCTCGGGCCGCCCCGTCGCCGAGAGGATGAGCCACGACCGGCTTTTGGAGTTCCTCTTCGAGGAGACGGTGGAACCCAGACTCCGGCGCCCCACCTTCATCTACGACTTCCCCCGCGAGCTCTCCCCCCTGGCC
>JBBTDR010000598.1:0-1575 GCA_038042665.1 Nitrospinota bacterium | reverse complement strand
GTGGCTGGGCGCGAGGCGCAGGAACTCCTCCAGCGCCTTGGCCGCTCCCAGCCACTCCCCCGCCCCCGCGGGGAGGCCGGCCAGGCGGCGCAGGGCCTCGGGCCGGTGGGGGCCCTCCCGGAGCGCCGCGTAGGCCTGGATCGCCCCGGCCCGGTCCCCCCGCTTCTCCAGGAGCTCGCCCACGCGCAGGCGGGCCTCGGGCGCGCGGGGGTCCTGGGGATGGCGGAGGAGGAACTCCTGAAAGGCCCCGAGGGCCTGGGGGGGCTTCTCCCCGCGGAGGTAGGCCTCGGCGAGGTAGTAGCGGGCCGAGGCGGCCCCCGGACCCCCCGGCCACTTCGAGAGGTAGCCGCGCAGGGCCTCGGCGGCGGGGTCGTAGAGCCCGTCGCGGAAGGCGCTCAGGCCGAAATGGAGGGCCTCGGCGGGCGCTTCCCCCGAGGGGGCGGTCCAAGCGGGCGCGGCGAAGGCGAGGGCGAGGGCGAGGAGGAGCGCCGCCAGCCAAGCGCGCGGGCTAAAGCGTCTCACGGCCCGGCCCGGAGCGGGAGGTTGTCGATGAGGCGGGTCCGGCCCACCCGGGCGGCCACGGCCATGCGGGCCTCCCCCTCCACCTCATCCAGCGGGGCGAGGGTCTCGGGGTGGAACACCTCGGCGTAGTCGGGCTGGACGCCCGCCCGGGCCATCTCCTCCCGGGCGGCGGCCACGAGGTAGATGGTCTCCCGCTCCCCGCCCGCGAGCATGGCCTCGGCCCGGCGCAGCCCCCGGATGAGGGAGAGGGCGCGCGGGCGCTCCTCCGCCGTCAGATAGGCGTTGCGGCTGCTGAGGGCCAGGCCGTCCGCCTCCCGCACGGTGGGGCAGCCGACGACCTCGACGCCGAGGTCGAGGTCCCGGGCCATGCGGCGGATGATCACGAGTTGCTGATAGTCCTTCTCGCCGAAGTAGGCGCGGCCGGGCCGGCAGGCGGCGAAGAGCTTCAAGACCACGGTGGCGACGCCCTTGAAATGGCCCGGGCGGTGGGGGCCGCAGAGGCCCGCCGCGAGCGAGGGCACCTCCACCCAGGAGGAGAAGCCCGGTGGGTACATCGCCTCGGCGGAGGGATGGTAGACGGCCGCCACGCCCTCCCCCTCGCAGAGCGCCAGGTCAGCCTCCAGCGTGCGCGGGTAGCGGCCGAGGTCCTCGCCGGGGCCGAACTGGGCGGGGTTGACGAAGATGCTCACGGCCACGGCGCCGCACTCCTCCGCGGCGCGGCGGATGAGGCTCCGGTGGCCCTCGTGGAGGGCCCCCATGGTGGGCACCAGGCCCAGCGGCGGGCGCCCGCGCCGCAGGGATTCGGCGGCCTCGCGCATCTCGGAGGGGCTGTGGATGAGGCGCATGGCGCAGGTCCGCACCCAGGGGCGGCGAAGGGCCATCCGCGGCCGGTGGTGTCGTTCGCCGCCTCCTCGGCGCTCGCGCGGCAGGCGGCGGCGGGGGCGCCGGCGGACCTGTTCGTCTCGGCCGACGAGGAATGGATGGACGATCTCCAGCGGCGCGGGCTGCTGGTCGCGGGGACGCGCGCCGACCTGCTCGGCAACCGGCTGGTGC
>JBBTDR010000597.1:0-2165 GCA_038042665.1 Nitrospinota bacterium | reverse complement strand
CGGCCTCGGTCACCTCGCCCGTGTAGACGTAGCCCGTGGCCTCGACGCTCCCCGCGCCGATGTAGATGCCGATGCCCTCGATGGGCTCGGTCCGGCTCAGGTTGTACATGAAGTGCTCCACCCCCTTGGGGATGTAGTGGAAGTGGCCGCCCCGCACCTCGGCCCGGTCCGGCCCCGCGCCCGCCAGGCCGTGGCCGCGGATGATGTAGTAGATCTCCTCGCAGCGCTCGTGGCGGTGCTTCTTGTGGACGGCGCCGGGCATGAACTTGGCCCAGAAGAGGGTGGTCGGGCTCCCGTTGTGGGCCCCGATGGGGAGGCGGAAGTCGGTGATGGACCAGCCGTCCTTTGCGTTCATCTGGGCGGGCTTCACGTCGTCGATGTGGACGAGGACGCCCTCGCTGAACTTCCCGCCGCGGGGCATCCGGATGTCCGCCTCGGTCACCTGGCCCCGGAACTGGTAGCCCGTGTCCTCGACGCTCTTGGCGCCGTCGTAGAAGCCGATGGCGAGGGCCTCCTCGTCCTTCGTCTCGTTGTAGAAGAAGTGCTCCACCCCCTTGGGCATGAGGCGGCAGTGGCCCGCGCGCACGTTGCAGCGCTCGCCCCGCTGGCCCACGACGCCGTTGCCCTTGAGGTAGACGGCGATCTCGTTGCAGCGGGTGTGGAGGTGCTTGGCGTGGGTGGAGCCGGGGCGGAAGATGGAGTGGAAGACGGTGGTGGAGCTGCCGTTCTTCCCCGAGATGGGCAGCCGGAACTCGGAGATGGCCCAGCCCTCCTTCTCCTCCATCTTCTCGGGGCGGATGTCGTCGACGTGCACCAGGGGGTACTTCAAGGGCATGGGAATCACCTCGGAAAAAGGGATAGACAAGGTCCGCCCTCTCCCTCCGGCCTGCGACGAGCTCAGTCGAGGCGGAGAGGGCCGGGGTGAGGGCGCCGCGTTTTCTTCCCTCACCCTAACCCTCTCCCAAGGGGAGAGGGAAAAAAGCCTACGCCGTGCGCTGCTCCAGGTCCTCCTCCGTCACGGGGGCGACGTACTCGAAGCCGCTCTCGTCCAGCCCGCCCACCCCGATGTAGAAGCCCGGGGCGCGGAGGACGTCGGTCTTGCTGATGTTGGCGAGCCAGTGCTCCTCGCCCGCCCGGATGAAGTGGAAGTGGCCCGCGTGGAGCTCCACCCGGTGCCGGCCCACCCCGGCCAGGCCGTGGCCCTTGAGGATGTAGCAGACCTCCTCGCAGTTGTTGTGCTTGTGCTTCATGTGGATGGTCTTGGGGCCGAAGTAGCCCTGCATCCAGGTGGTGGTGGCGCCGTGGACGCGGCTGATGGGCTGGTTGAAGTAGTCCTGGGTCCAGCCCTGCTCGCGCGAGGTCTTGTAGACGGGCACCAGGTCGTCGTGGATGAGGTGGTACTTGCGGTCCTGGGGAGGGGTGCGCGGGGCGCGGAGGTCGGCCCCGGTCACGTCCCCGGTGTAGGCGTAGCCCGTGGCCTCGACGCTCGGGGCGCGGTCGTAGATGCCGTAGACCTCGAGGGGCTCGGTCCGGCTGAGGTTCACGAGCCAGTGCTCCACCCCCCGGGGGATGTAGTGGTAGTGGCCCGGGAAGACCTCCACCCGGTCCGGCCCCGCCCCGGCCAGGCCGTGGCCGCGCAGGACGCAGTACATCTCGTCGCAGTTGTCGTGGCGGTGCTTCTTGTGGGCGGCGCCCGGCAGGAAGAGGCCGCGGAAGATGGTGGAGGAGCAGCCGATGCGGCCGTCCATGATGATGCGGAAGTCCGAGATCTCCCAGCCCTGCTTGGGGTCCATCCGGACGGGCTCGACGTCGTCCACGTGCACGAAGGGGAAGTCGGGGCGCATGGGGCCTCCTCAGCCGTGAAGGGAACCGGAGAACCGCCGCCCTCCGGCGATGACGCCCCCCGCCGCTCCGAGCGGAGGAGGGCCGCTTAGGCCGGCGCGGGCCCCCGCAGGGGGAAGCCCGCCGCCCCGGCGGTCCCGGCGCCGAACACCACGCCGACGCATTCGAGGGGCTCGCCCGCCCCGCCGCTCCTGAGCCCGAACGCCGTCCCCCGGGGGACGTACTGGAAGTGGCCCGCCCGCACCTCGGCCCGCTCCGGCCCGGCCTGGGCGGTCCCCTCCCCCCGGGTCACTGCGCAGATGAGGCCGCCCCCGAGGCCGGGG
>JBBTDR010000596.1:0-4443 GCA_038042665.1 Nitrospinota bacterium | reverse complement strand
GGTGAGCTTCGAGGGCCGGAGCACCGTGGGCCTGAGGCCGAGCGCGGTGCTCGCCCGCGGGATCGCGCGCACCTTTCAGAACATCCGCCTCTTCCGGGGGATGACCGCCCTCGAGAACGCGCTGGTCGGTCGGCACGCGCGGCTGCGCGCGGGGGCCTTCGGAGCCATCCTCGGCTCCCGCCGGGTGGTGGAGGAGGAGCGGGCGGCGGTGGAATTCGCGGCGGAGCTCCTGCGTTTCACGGGCGTCGGCCGCAACGCCCTGGCCCGCGCGGACAGCCTCTCCTACGGGGACCAGCGCCGGGTGGAGATCGCCCGCGCCCTGGCGAGCGAGCCGAGGCTGCTCCTCCTCGACGAGCCGGCGGCGGGCATGAACCCCCGGGAGAAGGGCGTGTTGAACGAGCTCATCCTGGCCATCCGGGACCGGGGGGTGACGGTGCTGCTCATCGAGCACGACATGCGGGTGGTGATGGGCATCTCGGACCGCGTGGTGGTCCTCGACCACGGGGAGAAGATCGCCGAGGGGCCGCCGGATGAGGTGCGGCGCGACCCCAAGGTGCTCGAGGCCTACCTGGGGAGCGCCCATGCTTGAGCTCGAGGACGTCCACTTCTACTACGGGCGCATCCACGCCCTCCAGGGGGTCTCGCTGAAAGTCCCCGCCGGGAGGGTGGTGTGCTTGATCGGGAGCAACGGGGCGGGCAAGTCCACCACCCTGATGGCGGTGAGTGGGGTGAACGCCATCGCGCGCGGGGCGATCCGCTTCGAGGGGAGGCCCATCCACCAGCTCCCGCCGGATGAGATCGTGCGCCTGGGGATCAGCCAGGCGCCCGAGGGCCGGCGCATCTTCCCCCTCCTGACGGTGCTCGAGAACCTCGCGATGGGGGCCTACCTCCGCGGGGATGCGGAGGAGGTGGGGAGAGACATGGAAGCCGTCTACGCCCTCTTCCCCGTCCTGCACGAGCGGCGCCGCCAGCGGGGCGGCACCCTCTCCGGCGGGGAACAGCAGATGCTGGCCATCGGGCGGGCGATGATGGCGCGGCCCCGCCTCCTCCTCCTGGACGAGCCCTCGCTCGGCCTCGCGCCCAAGCTGGTGGAGGCGATCTTCCAGGCGTTGGGCCGCATCCGGGCGCGGGGGACGGGCATCTTCCTCGTCGAGCAGAACGCCCACCTGGCCCTGGGTTTCGCCGACTGGGCCTACGTCATGGAGACGGGCCGGGTGGTGATGGAGGGCCCGCCGGAGGAGCTGCGCCGCTCCCCGGCCGTCCGGGAGGCCTACCTGGGGGAGTGATCTTCCTTGCCCGTTCGCCCGTCCGGGGCTAGACTGGGCGGAGTTTCCCAACCTACAACCAGCGGAGGGGCGGCCGGATGATCTACGAGATACGGATTTACACCCTCAGTGTGGGCGGGGTGGCCGAGTTCGAGAAGAACTTCGGCGCGGTCGTCGAGAACCGGATGAAGCTTTCCAAGCTGGTGGGCTTCTTCCACTCCGAGATCGGCGACCTCAACCGCGTCATGCACATCTGGGAGTACGAGGACCTCGCGCACCGCGCCAGGGTGCGGGCCGAGGCGCTGAAGCAGCCCTGGTGGCCGCCCAAGGGCAACGAGGCCATCCTCCAGAAGCAGATCTCCAAGGTCGCGGTCTGCCCCCCCTTCCGCCCGGAGCCCCGGACGGGCGCCCTCGGCGGCGTCTATGAGTTCCGCACCTATACGCTCTTCCCGGGCAAGATGAACGAGGTGCTCAGCCGCTGGACCCAGCACCTGGCCTCCCGCGAGGCGCTCTCCCCCCTCGCCGCCTGCTTCACCACCGACATGGGGCCCCTCAACGAGTTCATCCACGTCTGGCCCTACAAGGACCTGAACCACCGCGACGAGATCCGCGCGGCCTCTCACAAGCTGCCCAACTGGCCTCCGGGCTCCCGGCCGTTCCTCATGTCCCAGAACAGCGAGATATGGGCCCCGGCCTCGTTCTCGCCGATGCATTAGCCGGAACCGCATCAAGAAAAAACGGGGGCGCCTCCCGCGCGGAGGTGCCCCCGTTTTCGTTTGAAGAGAGCGGGAAGCTAGGTCAGGTAGATGGCCAGGGCGCCCGCCGCCCAGCAGTAATGGGCGAGGTACCGGACGTTCCCCGAAAAACACCGGCTAAACATAGCGACCTGGCGGACCAGGGTTGTATTTAGAGCGTGGTGGCGTTTTGGGCGAGATGGATGAAACAGCAGGCGCGGGGGAGGTTGCAGCCGCCGTCACCGCAGGATCAGCAGAACCACCGCCACCAAAAGAATCCGGTAGATGCCGAACGCGCTGAGGGTGTGCCGCTGGATGTAGCCGAGGAAGAATTTGATGCCGAGGATCGCCATGACAAAGGAAATGGCGAAGCCAATCGCCAGGAGGTGGAACTCCGCCTTCGAGAAAGCGTGGAGGTTCTTCAGCAGTTCCAGGCCCGTTGCGGCGAACATGGTGGGAACGGCGAGGAGGAACGAGAATTCCACAATCAATTCCCGCCGGATGCCCAAGAGCATCCCCCCGACGATGGTGGCGCCGGCGCGCGAAATCCCGGGTATCATGGCCACGGATTGCGCGATTCCGATGCCCACCGCCTTGCCGTAACTGATTTCCCCGATGGTGGGCGCCTCGTCCCTCTCCTTGAATACGTACTCAAAAATCACGAGAAACAAGCCGCCGATGGCGAGCGAGGACAGGACGACCGGCATGCTCTCAAATAGGATGGTTTTGATGACACGGTAAAATGCCAGTCCGAGGATGCCCGTTGGGATGAATGCCACGATGATTTTCTTCAGGGATTCCCAATGGAGAAACCTTTTCCGGTACAGAACGACCACGGCGAGAATCGCGCCGCTCTGGATGGAGATTTCAAAGGTCTTCGTGAACTCCGATTGGGGGATGCCGAGCAGATTGGCGGTGAGAATGAGATGGGCTGTGGATGAAATGGGGAGGAACTCCGTAAATCCTTCGACGATTCCCAGCACGGCAGCCTGGAGCCACGTGATCTGCGCTTCCATCGAGCCTCCGGATTAGAGAAAGCGGCCGAGGCCCTCGTCCGCGAGTTTCCGGACGAGGTCGCCCACCGACTGGTCCCGGCCGCCCGCGCAGAGGAGGATGGCGTCCTCCGTCTCGATGAGCACCAGGTTCTCCACGCCCAGGGCGGCCACGAGCGGCTTCGAGGAGCGGACGACGAGGTTGCGGGAGTCAATGGCCACGGACCGGGAGTTCCGGGGGAGCATCCAGAGGTTGCCTCCCTCGCCGAGGGGGAGGATGCGCCGGAGGACGGACCAGCTCCCCAGGTCGCTCCATTCCATCTCGGCGGGGAGCACCACCACCCCGCTCGCCCGCTCCATGACGGCGTAGTCGACGCTGATGGCCTGGCAGCCGAGAAAGGCGCGCTCGAAGGCGGCCCGCTGCCCCTGGCGGAGCGAGGTCGCCGCCCGCCGCAGCAGGCGGGCGGTCTCGGGAAGGTTCCGGTCGATCTCCCCGATGAGCCGCTCCGCCCGGCAGATGAAGATTCCCGCGTTCCAGTAGTAGCCGCCTTCGTTGAAATAACGCGTCGCCTCGGGGAGTGGCGGTTTCTCGATGAAGTGCTCGGCCGCGAAGGCGGTCCCTCCGCCCGGCGCCGGGAACTTCCGCCCGGCCTGGATGTAGCCGTAGCCCGTCTCGGGCCATTGGGGAGGGATGCCCAGGGTGACGATGGCGTCCCGCCTCTCCGCCAGCGCCGCGCCCGCCCGCGCCAGCCGCCGGAGGACGGCGGGGCGGCCGATGCGGTGGTCGGCCGGGAAGGCGGCCATCACGGCGCCCGGCTCCCAGCTCTCGATGAGGTGGGCCGCTAGGCCGAGGCAGGGGGCGGTGTTCCGCCCCTCGGGCTCGAGGATGATCCGGTTGGGCGGGATGTCCGGCAGGGTTTCCCGGATGAGGCGGCGGTGAGCGGCGGAGCCGATGATGAGGATTCGCTCGGGCGGGATGAGGCCGTCGAGGCGCCCGACGGCCTGGGCGAGGAGGGAGTCTCGGCTCCTCTGGCGGGGGGAGGCCGCCGGGTTCCCGCCGCCCGGCGGGAGGAATTGCTTGGGGCGGCCCGCGCGGCTCACCGGCCAGAAGCGGGTGCCGCTCCCCCCCGCCATCACGACTGCCCACAATGCGGGGCCGGAGCGCGCCATCTCAGGAGACTCCCTTGGCTGCGGCGATGCCCCCGGTCAAGACGGAGAAGCAGGAAGGCCCGGAGGCCGCAACCCGCCGGAGGAGATGGACCCAATCCCGATCATGGAAGCGCCGGAAGCTAGAACTCATCCCAAAACCCGCCTTGATGCCGGAAAATGACGCCATATCCGCCCCCAATGAGGGAGCGAGATAGGTTTTGGGATGGGTTCTACGCATTCGGAACCTTGACGGAGGGGAACTGCTTGAGGCGGTCGAAGACCTCCCGCTGGTAGGCCTTCAGC
>JBBTDR010000595.1:5182-8353 GCA_038042665.1 Nitrospinota bacterium | reverse complement strand
CCCCACTGCTGCCTCCCGTAGGAGTCTGGGCCGTATCTCAGTCCCAGTGTGGCCGATCACCCTCTCAGGTCGGCTACCCATCGTTGCCTTGGTGGGCCGTTACCCCACCAACTAGCTAATGGGCCGCGAGCCCATCTCCGGACGACAGCTTGCATGCAGAGGCCATCTTTGACCCCTGGGCCATTCGGCCCTGTGGTCTCATCCGGTATTAGCCCTCCTTTCGAAAGGTTATTCCGGTTCCGGAGGCAGGTTGCTCACGTGTTACTCACCCGTCCGCCACTCTACTCGCCCGAAGGCTTTCGCGTACGACTTGCATGTGTTAGGCACGCCGCCAGCGTTCGCTCTGAGCCAGGATCAAACTCTCCAATTGTACTCGTTGAAAGAGGACTGCGCCGAAGCGCAGACCGCCGGTTGCCCGGCGGCCTTCCCGTCCCCTCGCGATCAATTGGGAAACTGCGGGACCCACTCGAGTTCCGTCACGCACCCTATTCGGTTTTCAAAGATCAGGTCCCCCTGAAACAGGGGGAAGCGTACAGAATACACCAGGTTGACAAGCCAGTCAACCAAAAAGTTCTTTCATATCAACAAAAATTGCTGAATTCGAGGGCTCCGTTCTCACCCAAGACGGGGAATTTCAGACCCCCATCTCCACCAGGGCGGCCGAACCGGCTCCACCCCAGCGCCGGAGCATACGAGGAAGACACCCCTTCCTGGTCTCTCTCAGCCTGCTCAATATAGGCCTGGGGGCGGGTTTTGTCAAAGCCCTCCGGGCGTTTCACGCGGACCCCGCGAAATTTCGCAACCATTTGAAATCACGTCAATTATAAACAATACTATGGTGAATGTTTCCTTCCCGCACGCTTACCCCAACATTCTTGCCCCGAATGGTGCGTCAGGCGGGGGACCACCCCTTCGCCCGCGGCCCGCCGAGAACAAGACAGTAAAACGAATATTTTCAAATACTTACCATGAAAAATCCCCCCGCCCGGAAGCGAAGGGCCTCAGGCGCCGAAGGCTGGGCGCTCTTATTTCTTCCCCTGGGTCACCCCGGGGAAGGGGATGGGACAAAACGCGTTGACGTCCACCTGGAGCGCTCCGTTCGACTTAGCGTTGAAGTTCTGGTAGCCGGCCAGGATGCTGATCTCCACGATGGCCGGGGTATCGTAGTGCCTCTTCAGTTCCCCGAAGATCGGGTCCGGCACCTCCACCGGCGTCCGGGTCATCCCCTCGGCATAGGCCAAGGCCGCCCGCCTCCGTAAACTACCCCCTGCCGAGGAACCCCACCAGGGCCTGGGTGATCACCTCCGGTGCCTCCAGGTTGGTCAAGTGCCCCGCCCCGGGGACCACCACCTTCTCCGCCCCCGGGATCTTGGCCGCGATCTCGTCCGCCGAGGCCCGGAAGCCCGGTAAGTCCTGCTCCCCCACCATGATGAGGGTGCGGGCGGTGATCCTGGGGGCCAGCTCCAGGAGCGAGGAATCCTTCGGCGGGTCCGGGTCCAGCCAGTGCGCCCCCGTGTAGGTGAGCATCATCTGCTCCACCTTCGCGAGGGCCTCGGGGTTCGCCCGCAGGGGCGCGAAGATGGGCAGCGACATCCAGTACTCCTTGGCCGCGCGCAGGCCCTCGGCCCGCAGGGTGGCCATGGTCTGGAGCCGCTGGTCGGCGAACTCGGGCATGAGCCGGGCGTGGTCCGTCCCCGCCCCGATGGCCACCACCGAGGCCGTCCGCTCCGGGTGGGCCGCCGCGAAGGCCAGAGCGAGGCCCGCCCCCCGGCTCAGCCCCACCAGGTGGATCCGCCGGGCCCGGAGCACCCCGAGGAGCCCCTCGAGGTCCTTCACCTCCTCGCCGCGGGAGTAGCCCGTCTTGGGCTTCTCGGAGCGGCCGTGGCCCCTGAGATCGACGGCCACCACCCGCACCGAGCCGCGCAGGGCCTGCTTCTGGTGGTCCCACATCGAGCGGTTGAGGCCGTGGCCGTGCAGGAAGATGACGGGGGTCTTGGTGGTGTTGGGGTCGGTGTCGTCGTAGGAGATCTGGATTCCGTTGCACACTGCCAGCGCCAAAGGGTGAGCCTCCCGCGGGGGGTTGATCATCCGGCCCGGGCGGGGCGACGCCAGCGCCCCTCCGCCCGGCTCCCCTCGGGAGCCTCCCCGCGGCGGCGGCCGGGCCGGCAAGGAAGCGGTAGGATATACACGGAAGAAGGCGGGATGGCAAAGGCGGGAGGATAGAAGACGCCCATGCGCCTCCACCCCCTCTCCTATCCCTGCCCCTGGTGCGGGGAGCCCAACCGCGCCCTGGCCGACCCGAGCGGGGGTGGCCGCCAGGAGATGGTGGAGGACTGCCGGGTCTGCTGCCGGCCCATCGTCCTCACCCTCCGGCAGGCCGGGGAGGAGGACTGGGAGATCGAGGCCCGGCGGGAGGCGTGAGCGCCTTCCCATCGGCGCCGGAATGAAGCAGAATCCGGGGATACCCCGGTGGAACGCACCCCTTTCTTCCGAGGCCCCCCCATGCCCCTGCGCTACGAGCACGCCCACCTCGTCCACCGCGACCCCGCTGGCGCCGTGAGGTTCTACCAAGACGTCCTGGGGGCCACGATCAAGGACTCCCTGATGCGCCACGGCGCCCCCCAGACCAAGCTCCTGCTGGGGGGCACCATGTTCATCGTGCGCGGGGTGAGGCCCGGCGAGCCGCCCCCCATGCCCCCGGCGGCGCTGCCCCGGATGGGGGTGGATCACCTGGGCTTCTACGTGGACAAGGGGGAGTACGGCCCAATGCTCGCGGCCCTGCGGGCCAAGGGGGTCCCCATCCTCGAGGAAGGGGACTTGCCCCACCTGCGCTACTGCTACTTCGAGGGCCCCGACGCCGTGGTGCTCGAATTCATGGAGATGAAGTAGGGGCCGGGCAAAAACCCGGCCCACCCTCTGCCATCGTAGGGGCGCACGGCGGCTCGACTGAGCTCGCCGAAGTCCGTGCGCCCCTACCAGATTCCCGCCTCTCGGCATATCCAGAAACCAACCCGCTCCCGGCGAGCCTCCTTCCCATCCGCCGTGAATTGAAGGAGAATCGGCGGACATCCCGGTGCACAGGCATCCTTTTCCGGCGAGGCAACTCCATGCCCTTCCGCTACGACCACACCCACATCATCCACCGCGACCCCGAGGCCGCCGTGAAGTTTT
>JBBTDR010000595.1:0-5082 GCA_038042665.1 Nitrospinota bacterium | reverse complement strand
CGCTACGACCACACCCACATCATCCACCGCGACCCCGAGGCCGCCGTGAAGTTTTACGGGGACATCCTGGGCGCCAAGCTCCTCGACCGCGCCGAGCGCTTGGGCGCCCCCAACTACAAGATGGAGATCGGGGGCGGGATCTTCTCCGTCCGGGGGGTCCGCACGGCCGAGGCGCCCATGTCTCCCGGCTTCCAACCCCGGCTGGGGGTGGACCACCTCGGCTTCTACATGGAGAAAGGGAGCTACGCGGCCACCGTCCGGCGCCTGCGGGAGAAGGGAATTCAGATCATCGAGGAGGAGGACCTGCCGGCCCTGCGCATCCTCTACTTCTACGGGCCGGACGGGATGGTGATCGAGCTCATGGACCCGAAGTAGGCCTCCGCCTATCCGGCCTGTAGGGGCGCACGGCGGCTCGACTGAGCTCGCCGAAGTCCGTGCGCCCCTACGAACGTCTCTTGAATGAAAGCGGAGAATCCGATGGACAAGGCCCGCACCCTGATGGAGATCACCAGCCCCGAGGCGGGGAGGATACTCGCCGAGACCCGGCTCGCCATCATTCCCCTCGGGAGCGTGGAGCAGCACGGCGGCCACCTCCCCCTGGGGACGGACTACTACGCCGCCGAGGCCTTCGCCCGCCGGGTGACCGCGCTCACGGGCGGGCTCCTCGCCGACTTCTGCCCCTACGGGGTCACCCCCCTCCACATGGGCTTCCCGGGCACGGTGACCCTCCGGGCGGAGACCCTCATCGCCCTCCTGCTGGACGTGGTGGGGAGCCTCCACCGCCACGGGGCCCGGCGCTTCGTCTACCTCAACTGGCACGAGCGCAACGCCCCGGCCGCCGAGATCGCCGCCGAGCGCGCCCAGAACGAGCACGAGGGCGCCCGCGTCCTCATCGTGAACGCCCACTTCGTGGCCAAGAACCTCTACGGCCAGAAGGTGGGGCTCACCCACGGGGGCGAGCTCGAGGTGCTCCCCCTCCTGGCCGACCGGCCCGGGCTCGTGCATCTGGAGCGAGCCACCGACCCCTCCCCCATGGACCACGGGGCCCAGAGCGACCGCCTCCGCCGCGATCCGGCCATCTACTTCGTGCCCAGGGACGTGCGCGAGATGTACGCGACCGGCTGGTACGGCCTCATCGAGGACACTTCCCCGGGGCGCGTCGCGCAGGTGATGGAGGGGGTCTCCCGGGCGGCGGCCGAGCGGATCCGGGCCTTTTTCGGGATGTGACGCAGATCACACCGCCCGGCGGGGGCCCGGCTGGCGTCCCCGCGGGGTTTTTGCTAAAATTCCCCCTCCACAGGTGCGATGCAAGGGGGCCGCATGGGCATCCGGATCAACCAGAACATCCAGTCGCTCCAGGCGCTCCGCAACCTGCGGAACACCCAGGAGGCCCTCACCCGGAACGCCGAGCAGCTCTCGACGGCCTCCCAGATCAACCGCGGCGCCGACAACCCCTCGGGCCTCATCGCGAGCGAGAACCTCCGGGCCCAGGTGGCCGGGCTGGGCGAGGAGATCCAGGGCCGCCAGAACCAGGCCAACCAGATCCGCGTCGAGGACGTGCGCTTCGACGAGGTGCTCACCCAGCTGCGCAGCGTCCGCGGCCAGGCCCTCCAGTCCCTGAACACCGGGGCGGGGGACGCCACGACGCGGGCCGCCGGCCAGGCGTCGGCCCAGTCCTCCCTCCAGGGCATCCGCCAGGCCCTCCAGGGGAGCCGGGCGGAGGAATTGGACCTCGACACCACCCAGCTCAACAGCGCGCTGAACGATCTCCAGGGGATCGACCTCACCACCGCCGAGGGGGCCGCCCAGGCCCTCGGCCGGGTGGACCAGGCCATCGAGCAGGTCGCCACCTTCCGGGGCCAGCTCGGCGCCCGGCAGTCGAACGAGCTCGAGCCCGAGGCCCGCAACCTGGAGGTCCAGGCCGAGAACCTGCGCGCGAGCGAGAGCGCCATCCGCGACACCGACTTCGCCGAGGCGGCCGTCGCCTTCACCCGCAACCAGATCCGCCAGAGCACGGGCCTCGCCGCCCTGCGCCAGTCGAACCAGAACACCCAGCAGGCGGCCGGCCTCGTGAGCAACAGCCGCGGCGGGCGCGTCAACACCATCGCGTAACCCCGTCCTGCAAGAACAAAACGTAGGGGCGTTCAATTGAACGCCCCTACATCGCCGGAAGAATCTGCTGTCCGTTCAGCCGCACAGCCCTGCCAGTGTCGTGTCCCCAGGATAGTTTGAACAACCTGGGGCGTCCGCCTGTCATTCCGAGTCCTTCGCTCCGCTCAGGACAAGCTCCGCGAGGAATCTTCGTGAGCCGCCACGCTCGTAGATTCCTCGGTCGCTGCGCTCCCTCGGAATGACACCCAGGGCCAAGGGCCCAGCGATGTCATTCCGACACTGAGTCCTACGCTTCGCTCAGGATAAACTCCGCGAAGGGGAGGAATCTGCTTTTCGTCTTTCGGCGGCGCGCCGCTAGTTCTTCTGGCTGCTCACCTTCTCGAAGATCGAGCCGTCCACGGCCTCGCCCTGGTCGAAGCGGGGCACGCGCTTGATCCAGCCGAGCCTCTTCTGCTTCTCGGCCATGTCCACCATGTAGGCCTTGACCTCGGGGGTGAGGGCGGGCTCGGAGCGCAGCCGCTTCACCACGGCGAGCACCACCGGGTACTCCCCCTTGTCCCCCACCTCGGCGAGGGCGCCGGTGTAGACGCGGGCGAACTTCTCGGGGTCCGTCCGCTTGAGCTCGTGGGCGCGCAGCCAGGCGCGGAAGTACTTCTCGTAGGCGCCGGGGTTCGTCTTCAGGGTCATCGGGTTGCCCGCGTGCATCATGCGGATGTTGTCATAGGGGCAGAAATCCTCGAGGAAGCGCACGAGGCCCTTGTTCCGGGCGATCTCGGCCTGGGGGTCGTCGAGGACGGCCGCCTGGGCGTTGCCCGCGAGCATGGCGGCGACGCGGTCGGTCGTCGCGATGTTGAGCCACCTGAGATCGCTCTCCGCCATCCCGTGCTTGGGCAGGACGTAGGAGCGGAAGGCGAAGTCCGTCCCCTCGCCCGAGCGGACGGCGAAGGTGGCGCCCTTGAGGTCCCGCACGCCCTTGGCCTTGGAGTCCGCGGGCACGACGATCCACTCCGTGCCGCAGATGTTGGCCGTCACCGCGATGGCGGTGAGCTTGGCCCCCTGGGCCACCGTGGTCACGAAGGCGGCCACCCCCACCGTCCCCACGTCGAGGTTGTTGGTGAGGAGGGCCTGGGCGATGAGCTTGCCCTGCTTGAAGTACTGCATGGTGTAGTCGAGCCCCGCCTCCTTGAAGTAGCCCAGCCTGTGGGCCACCACCTCCCAGGAGCCGTGGACCGAGCGGTGGGCCCCGACGCGGAAGGGCTCCGCCGCCCCCGCCGGGGCGGCCAGCAGCGCGGCGCAGAGAGCGGCCACCAAAAGCCGCGCGGTTCGCGTGATCATGGCGTTCTCCCCCCCTCGCGCGCGGAAGCCGCTCCTGAGCGGACGAACCCTCCGCGCCCCCGTGAAGTGTGGAACGTGGAAAAAGAAAGCGGGCCGGATTATACCCGGCCTCGCGGGACGGGGGGGAGTGTCCTAATTTGGCTTGATGCGATAGGTCTGGACGCTAAATAATGAGGGAGTCCCGGATCATCCGCTGGAATTTTTCCGGGACATAGATGGAGTGTAATGCCCCGGCTTGGACACGCTTAAGGAGTTCCTTGCTTATTTTCCCCCGCTCCTTCAAAATCCTACTTTCAAGAGCCGTTGCGTACATTCTTTCTGAAAAAACCTGTCCGAACTGATATGCGACTATGGATTTTCGTGTGATAGAAGCGTGGTCACCAGGATTGATGACGCAACTCTCATCACAACCTTCGAGCCATGGCACAAACTTAAATGCCACGGCTTCCCGATCAATGGTCAAGTTTGAAGAAAACACCCATAAATTCCCCCTGCGACCATCAGGATGATTCAGGAGGAATATGTCCCCAATATTCACTTTGCTTTCCGAGCGAGGGAATGCACGAACCATATATCTTCGGCATTATTCCCGATTCTTCGGATTTCGTCCGGCGATTTATTCTCGGCGCGTAGTATATCCGCAGGGTCTATCTCAACAGACGAACCCTTCGGATCTTCCCATTCAGGAAGTTCATGGGTTAACGCCACAAGGTCCCAGCGATTCATTCCTCCAAATTCTTCATCAATTTCTTCCAGAATCTGAATTTCATATTTTGATAGTTCGTCCAAGTTCGGATTCTGAATTTTGAGGGAGACGTCATAAAGACCTTGTCTAACAATATACTCATGCCAAGGAGTCGTTTCTTCGTCAGGTTCCCACGTAATAAGGTCTTTTACGATGCTTAAAACTGGTCCCTTGTCCATCGACACAAAACGGTCACCAGTAATTGGATATCCAGTTTCAACTAAAGACCTTCTATCCGCCAAGTAGAGTAGTTTGATTAGAGTCAGATACTTTAATCTGCCTCCGTGACGCATTAGCAATAACGAAGCGGCATGGGCGGCTTTCCGTTCATTGAAAACGAATCTCATGGCACGCCCCCCGAAGGCGTCTCAGCATCGAAACCTTGCGCCTTGCACCCAATCAAAAAGGTATCACCAAAGCGAACAAATGTCGATCCCAATCCTATAACGCAACAATTTCCTGCATCTCCCACAGATGGTCGGCAATCCCCGTCTCCATCGCAGTAGTGACCCGCAACGTCCGATGGACGCGCCCAAAATTGTACCACGCGAAATAGAGCGACAGCGCCGCTTTGAGGTTCTCCAGCTCCTTCAACCCTTGCAGGGTTTGAATTCGGCGAGTTTTGGGCAGGACGTTCATTTAACCGTTCATCTTAGGACACACCCGACGGGGCGGGTTTGAAACCCGCCCCTCACCCCCCCGAGCCCGAACCAGCCGGAAATTGATGTAAGGGCCTTTCCCCTCCCATGCCCTATATTCGGTCCGGCGGGCCTTCGGCCCGGGCTCAGGCCGAGGGCTCACTGCGGGCTCTCCGGGGGCACTGCGCCACCCCCCCTGCCCCCCCTTAACCAAGGGGGGGACGAAAGGTGGGTCTGCCCTTCACCGGGGAG
>JBBTDR010000594.1:0-1309 GCA_038042665.1 Nitrospinota bacterium | reverse complement strand
CAGGCCCACGTAGATCGCGGTGCTGTAGCCGCCCATCGCCAGGCCGCGCGGCGCCGGGGTCGTGGCCTCCGAGAGCGCCGCGCCGACCGCGACGAAGGCCGCAGCGAAGAGCACCCCGAGGAGAGCGCCGAGTAGGACGAAGTCGGCGCTCCGGTGGAGGTGGGGAACGACGAAGGTCCCCAGGGCGGCGGCCAGGAGCCCCCCCACGATCCAGGGGCACCGCGCGCGGTTCCGATCGATGAGCCAGCCGGCGGGCACCCGCGCCAGCGTGTTGACGAGCGACTGGACGCCGAGGACGAGCCCGATGTCGAGGGGGGAGAGCCCGCGCTCATGCCCGAGCAGGGGAAAGAATGTGAGGACCGCGCCCCAGAGGGCGAGACCGCTCACCGTGGCAATCCACCCCGCCCAGACGCGCGGGTTCCGCCGGAGATCGGCGAAGGCGGCCCCGAGGGCCGGCGCGGGGCCGCGGCGCTCACTCCGGGGAAGAAGCGCGCCGGCGCCGATGGCCGCGGCGATGAGGAGTCCCGCGGTCACGAAGGCGGCCCGGTGCCCAGCGCTGGGCGATGTAGCCGCCGAGGATCGGTCCGAGCCCAAAGCCAGCGTAGAGCGCCGTCGTGTACCAGGCGTACGCGCGCGCCACCACCCCCGGCGCCGCCACGTCACCCACGAGGGACATCACGCTCGGCGTGAAGGCCGCCACGCCCAGCCCCGCGGCGCCATAGATCGCCATGAGCGCGAGCGTTGTTGTAGCCAGCGGGAGGAGCAGCGAGGTGAGGGCGCTGAGGGCCATCCCGCCCAGGAGGAGGGTCCGCCGCCCCCAGCGGTCCGAGGCGAAGCCGAAGGGGATGGCGCTGAGGGCGGCCACGGTCATGTGGGCGCCGACGATCAGCCCCACCTCCGTCGGCCCGGCGCCCTGGGCGCTGGCGTAGAGCGGGAGCACGGGGACTCGTATGTAGGCCCCCGTGTAGTGGAGGAGCGTCAAGAGGCAGCCGAGGCCGAGCACGCTCATTTTGGCTATAATCCTCTCGTCTATGGCCAAATGCTACAGCGGGAAATTCTGGGAGGAGCTGAAGGTCGGCCAGGAGTTCTGGACCGGGGGGCGGACCGTGACCGAAGGCGACGTACTGGCGTTTTCCGGCCTCACCGGCGATTTCAACCCGCTCCACGTGGACGAGGAGTTCGCGCGCACGAGCCCCTTCGGGACGCGGGTGCCTCACGGGCCGCTGATCCACGACATGTACCTCGGCCTGCTCGACCGCCTGGGCCTCCTCGCCGGCACCGCCCTGGCGTTCCTCGAGCTCCGCTGGAA
>JBBTDR010000593.1:0-1571 GCA_038042665.1 Nitrospinota bacterium | reverse complement strand
CAAGGTCATCGCGGTTTTGGCGCCAATCGCGCCTTTTGTCGTCAGACCCATATGCGGGATCAGCACATCGGCGCCGGCTTGGGCCATCGCGCGAGCTTCGTCTTCCGTGCCTAACGGCGCGGCCGGGTTCATCGCCCGCCGCACTCGAGGTGGATGGGGGTGGGGGTGAGCATGTTCCAGCCCGAGATCACCGAGAGGATGCTCTTCCCCAGCCGGTGGGTGCAGGCGCCCGGCCGGGCGCCTTCGATGCGCACCGGGTCCTTCTTCTCGTGGATGAAGTCCACGTAGTAGGAGTCGTCGTAGACGTTGACCGTCACGGGCACCCGCCGGGGGTCCACGGGCTCGGGCAGGCGCACCGTGAGCCGGTAGCGCACGGTCTCCTTGTCGACGACGGTGGCGGAGAAGTCGTGCACCTCGTTCACCGTCACCTTCTTCTTGTCCAGCAGGATGTGGGTGAAGAAGTGGAACTTCTTGAGGTGGGGGAAGGTGTCGGCCTCGATCTGCTGGACCTCCTTGGGGTCCAGCTGGCGGTTCTTGTTCTCGTCGAACTCGCGGATGAGGGTGTCGCTGAAGAGCTCGTCGAAGGTCCACTCCAGCCGCACCCCGACCAGCTTGTCCCCCTGGAAGAGGAAGGTGGTCGCGTTCGTGATCCAGACGTGGGGGTGGGCCTGGGCGGGGATGGAGGAGCCCGCCCCCAGAACGAGCGAAGCCAGGATAAGGAGGAATCGCCCCAAACGTGTCATGGCCATTCCATGCCCACCGGCGGCTCAAGGTCGCGGACCCGCTGTCCGGAGGGCGATTATATCTTTTTCTTGGAGCGCCCAGAAGCCCCCCGAGACGCCTAATGCTCCGCCGCCAGGCAGTCCCGCAGGGAGGCGGCGAGCCCCCGCATGAGCCGGAAGTAGGCCTCCGGCCCGGGGGGGATGGTGGCTCCGCCGTCCGGGTCCAGGACGCCGACCTTGGCCGGGGTGCCGCGCACCACCGTCTCCACCAGCCGTGAGCTGAACTGGGGCTCGCGGAAGACGCAGGCCACCTTCGCGTCGGTGATCCGCTTGCGGATCTCGTAGAGCCGCTTCGCCCCCGGCTCGTGGGCCGAGGTGACGGAGATGGCGCCCGCCGGGGAGAGCCCATAGTGCCGCTCGAAGTACTGGTAGGCGTCGTGGAAGACGATGTAGGGCTTGCCCGCGGCGGGCTTCAGGCTCTCCCGCAGTTCGGCGTCGAGGGCGCCGAGGCGGGCCAGGAGCTTCTCGAGGTTGGCGCCGTAGGCGGGCGCGTTCGCGGGGTCGATCTCGGCCAGGGCCAGGGCCAGGGCGCGCGCGATCTCCTGGGCGTTCGCCGGGCTCAGCCAGAGGTGCAAGTCCTTTTCATGCTCTTTGTGGGTTTCGGCCTTCTTTCCGGAGGCCTCTTTCTTGTCGCTGTGGCCGTTTTTTTTCGCATCGGGCCCGTGGGATTCCCAAACGCCCCCTTCCCGGGCGGGAAGGAGGGAGATGACCTTGAGCTTGGAGAGCTCCAGCACGCGCGCCTTCTTCCCCAGGGCCTCGAGGGGCTTCTCCATGAAGGGCTCGATCTCC
>JBBTDR010000592.1:0-1105 GCA_038042665.1 Nitrospinota bacterium | reverse complement strand
AGCTCGCGGTGGCGCTTCCTGGCCTCCTCCAGCCACGCTTCTTCGGCACCGGCATCCGCCGGGCCGTCCAGCTCGGCGATGAGGGAGCGCAGCACCTCCGCCTTGTCCCCGGCGCTCAGGGACCGGAACTTCTCCTCAATCTCGGCGATCACGCTGGCCATCGGGGCCTCCGAAGCGGCATAGCGGAAAACCAAGTGTACCACAGGCTATGTTGACCAAGAACAGGCGCTTCGGCCCCCCGCCCCCGCTGCGCCGCACGGCCCCGGCGGGGTGGGTGAGGCGGAAGAGCGGGCGGGGGTTTTATGAATATGGGGGGTAGGTAGCAGCCGCTAATACACGCGGGCGATGAAATGCCCCCTTTCCCCCGCCCCATCATCGTCCTGAGCCAGTGCCTGGAGCTGAAGCCCTACCACTGGCGATTTTTGGGGCGTTGTCCTAAGGGGATTTTTGGTAGAATGCCCGCACCCAGCGCCTGTCCGGGCGAGATCGGCTGAAATTTGTCCGGACGGTCCGCGGGCCGCCGAAAGACGCTTCAGGAAAGGCCGTGAAACGGCCGGGGAGGCTGTGATGACCGAGGCCCAGCTTGTGGCGGCGCTCCTCTCGCCCGTCATCTTCATCTCGGCGGCGGGACTGCTGCTCCTCTCCCTCAACACGCGCCTGATGGGGATCGTGTCCCGCCTGCGCTCCTTCCACTGGGAGTGCCACCAGAAGGAGCGCGCGGGGGCGCACGAAGAAGCCAAGGCGCTCGAGCTGCAGATCCAGGCGATCACCCGCCGGGCGGTCCTGGTCCGGAACGCCTTCCTCTGGGTCCTGGTCAGCGTCTTCCTGGCCCTGGTGACGTGCCTGCTCCTGGGGCTCGCCGCCCTGTGGCCCGCGGCCTACGCCGTGGCCATCCCGTTCTTCGTCCTGGGGTTCGTCGCGATGCTGGCCGGGGTGGGATATTACCTCGCCGAGGTGGCCATCGCCCTGGCCGCGGTCCGGGAGGAGGAACGGATCCTCTCCCTGCTGGACCTGAAGGTCAGGGAGGAGCGCCACACGACGTGAGGGGGTTTGCGCCAGAGGGCCGAGTAAGCCTAATGGTATGGAAAATAGAAAGAGGGAAGGA
>JBBTDR010000591.1:0-4742 GCA_038042665.1 Nitrospinota bacterium | reverse complement strand
GGCTCTCCTTGCAAGGGGCTCGGGGAAGCGGTTATCTTTCACGCAGGCATGCGCGCACCCTAGCAGAGTGCTCCGGCCGGCACAACGCACCCGCCGGGCGCCCCGCCTCCCGGAGAGATGAGCCGTGATCGAGATCACCCGGCGGGAGGAATTCTGCGCCGCCCACCGCCTCTTCAACCCCGCGTGGTCCGCCGAGCGGAACGAGGCGGTCTACGGCCTGTGCGCCAACCCCCACTACCACGGCCACAACTACGCCGTCGAGGTCACCCTGCGCGGGCCCGTGGACCCGGAGACGGGGATGGTCTACGACCTCGCCGAGCTCAAGCGCCTCATCCGCCGCCAGGTGGTCGAGCCCCTCGACCACCGCAACCTCAACGAGGACGCCGCGCCCTACCTCAAGGGCCGCGTCCCCACGGCGGAGAACATCGCCGCCGCCATCTGGGAGCGCCTCGCCGAGCACCTGCCGCCGGGCCTCCTCCGCCGCGTGCGCCTGTTCGAGAACGAGCGCAACTTCGTGGACTGCCTGGGGGAGGGCTGAGATGGCCCCGGGGGGCGCCCAGGCGCTGGCCGGCCGGCGGGTCGTCCTGACGGGCGCCTCGCGGGGCATCGGCCGGGCGGCGGCGCTCCGCCTCGCCCGGGGCGGGGCACAGGTGTTGGCCGTGGCCCGGGACGTCCAGGCCCTCTCCGCCCTCGCCTTCGAGGCCAAGTTCCTGGCCGGGCGGGTCTTCCCCCACAGCTGCGACCTGACCGACCCGGATGAGATCGAGGCCCTGGCCGGGGTCGCGGCCCGGCGGCTGGGCGGGGTGGACGCCCTGGTGAACAACGCGGGCGGCGGGGTCTTCCGGGAGCTGGAGGAGCTCGCCCCCGAGGACTTCGAGGCCACCCTGGCCATCTGCCTGAAGGCCCCCTTCCTCCTCATTCGCGCCCTCGCCCCCATGCTGGAGGCCTCGGGCGGGGAGGTGGTGAACGTCTCCTCGACCGCCGCGGTCACGGGTTTTCCGGGGGCCGCGGCCTACTGCGCGGCCAAGGCGGGGCTGGAGGGGATGAGCCGGGCCCTGGCCGAGGAGCTGCGCCCCCGGGGGGTCCGCCTGAGCGTCCTGCGCCCCGGGGCCACGGCCACCGGCATGTGGAAGAACATCCCCGGGGAGTACGACCTGGAGAAGATGATTCCCCCCGAGTTGGTGGCCGAATCCATCGAATTCCTGCTGACCCAGTCCCGGCGGGCCTGGACCGAGACGATGGTGGTCCTCCCCCCCGAGGGGCGGATCTAGCCCCGGCGCCTTGGCCGGGGCGGATTGAGGAATTCCCTGATTTTCAAGATAATATGATGAAGGGTTTGAAGTGGCAGGAAAATCCCTTGGCTGCCTGGGGGTATGGGCCCGCGGGCCCGTCCCTGTGTCAGGCGCCTCTCAATGAGGAGCGTGAGCCACCGTGGGATCGATGATCGGAGTTGCCTTGGGCGGGGGGATGCTCTTCTACACCATCATCCATGAGGGAGGGTTTGCGCTCTTCTGGGACCCCAACGGTCTCATGATCATCGGCGGCGGGACGGCCGCCGCTCTCCTGATCAGTTTTCCGCTGGGGCGGGTGGTGGGGGTGTTCGGCGTCATGAGCCAGGTGTTCCGCTCGGAGATCACGGACGCGGGAGCCTACATCGCGGCCATCGTCCGGCTGGCGCACAAGGCCCGCAAGGAATCCATCCTGAGCCTGAACAGCGATGTCAAGAACATCAACAACCGCTTCATGCGGATGGGCCTCCAGCTCGTGATTGACGGCCAGCCCCCCGAGCTCGTCCGCGCGGTCCTGGAGACGGAGCTCGAGGGCCTCCTCCTCCGCCACGAGGAGGGCGCCCGCATCTTCAAGACGATGGGGAAGTTCTCCCCCGCCTTCGGGCTGGTGGGCTGCTTGATAGGCCTCATCGCGATGCTCAAGGCCCTGAGCGGCGGCATGGATAAGCTGGGCCCCTCGATGGCGACCGCGCTGGTCGCCACCTTCTATGGCGTGCTGCTGGCGAATCTTATCTTCCTGCCCATCGCGGAGAAGCTCACCAGCCGCTCGGAGCATGAGGCGCTCCAGATCAAGATCGTCATCGAGGGCGTCCTGATGATTCAGGAGGGGCTGAACCCGCGCCTCATCGAGCAGCGCCTGAACGCGCACCTTGAGCCGGATGCGCGCAGCGCGCACTTCGACCGGCTCATGCGGCGCGAGAAGGGCCAGGCCTCCTCGGCCGACGCGCAGGCGGGAGAATAAGCCATGGCCGGTCCGCAGAAGAAGAAAGTCGAGGAAGATGGCGAAGGCGTATGGCTGATCAGCTACGGCGACATGGTCACCCTGATGATGACCTTCTTCATCATGATGCTCGCCTTTTCGAGTCAGGATAAAGCCGAGGTCGAGAAGGCGGTCAGGTCCATCCAGGGCGCTCTGGGGACGGGCTATAGCGCCGAGGCCGTGGCGCAGTCGGAGAAGCGCGCGGAGTCCTCGTTCCAGAGCCTGGGAACGATGACCAGGCAGCTCATCTCCGATGGCAACTTGCGGGACGTGATGGACGTCAAGGTGACCGACCGGGGCATCGTCCTCAACATGGCGGGAGGGGTTCTCTTCCGCCCCGGCTCGGCGGTGGTGGAGCGGGGCTTCAAGCCCTTCCTCCTCGAGATGGCCCAGATGCTGAAGAAGGTGCCCTATAAGCTCATGGTGGAGGGCCACACGGACGATGTCCCGCCCCCCCCGCAGAGCGGCTACCCCTCCAACTGGGAGCTCTCGGCGGCGCGGGCGGCCGCCGTCGTCCGGACCCTCGTCCAGGAGGGGGGGGTGGAGCCCGAGCGCTTCTCGGCGACGGGCTACGGGGAGTTCCGCCCCCTCTTCGCGGCCACGCCGGAGAACCGGCCCAAGAACCGGCGGGTGGAGATCATCATCTCGCGCGAGGGCTTCAGCGGCTAGGGCCTTGCGCCCGGCGGGAGAGGAAAACGGATGGCGGACGAGTCGTTCCGGGAGCAGTTCCAGGAGAGTTTCTCGAAGCGGGGCGTGGCCGACCGCTCCTACACGCGCGTTTCCGTCTCGTTCCCGGTGCGCTTCATGCCGGTCTCCAAGGAGGAGGCCGATCGGCTCCGCCAGGCCTACGCCCAGCGCCCCTCCCGGGAGCGGAGCGAGACGGCCGCCCTGGGCTCCTCGCCGGCCGCCGCCCAGGCCACGCCCGGCACGGTCAGCGCCGCCATCCTCGCCCAGCTGGATCGCATCGAGCGCAAGCTCGACCGGCTGCTGAACGCCCAGGGCCCGGCGCCGGAGGGGGGCAAGGAGAAGAGCTTCGAGACGGGCCAGTGCATCGACCTCTCGGGCTCCGGCATCCTCTTCACCTCGAAGTGGGCCATGGGGAAGGGATGGTTCCTCAAGGTGGTGGTGGACATCCCCGAGATCCAGGGGTTCTCCGTGGTGGCGCTCGGCCGGGTGGTGCGGGTGGATCAGGAGCCGGACTCCAGCCTCTACGTGACGGCCTGCCGGTTCGAGTCGGTCCACGAGGAGGATCGGGAGGAGCTGATCGCCTACATCTTCAAGCGGCACCGCGAGATCGCCCAGATGCGCCGCGGGCAGGACGAGGAACAGGAATAGCGGGGGAACCTGGCCGATGGCGGCGGACGAGAAATTCGAGGAACTGGGCAAGGAGACCGGCCAGAAGCGCACCGCGGCTCGCACCGAGGAGCGCTTTCCGGTCGAGTTCGAGCGCATCCCGGAGGCCGAAGCGCGGAGCCTCGAGCGGAGCTACACCGCCAAGCGCACCGCCGAGCGCGAGGACCTCGCCGGGGCCGCGGGGGCGGACGACGTGGGCGACCAGTTCAACGCCCTGGGGGCCACCCAGGCCCAGATCCAGATGTTCCAGCAGACCGTCCGCCTCATCCGCCAGCTGGAGCAGAAGGTGGACCAGCTGCACGCCGCCGTGACGGGCACGCCCCTCACCCAGGTCAAGCGCCAGAAGGCCATGTGCGTGGACCTCTCCTCGGGCGGCATGCGGTTCATCGCGGGCGTCCCCTTGGCGAAGGGGGACCACCTGAAGATCGTCATCCCCCTTCCGCCCCTTCATCCGGTGGTGGTGAGCGCCATCGGTAAGGTGGTGAAGATCTCCGAGGTCCGGCTCGCCTCGGGCAAGAAGGCGTGCGAGGCGGCCATCCAGTTCCTGGCCATCCACGAGGGGGACCAGGAGGAGA
Source organism: Nitrospinota bacterium (assembly GCA_038042665.1). Lineage (GTDB taxonomy): Bacteria > UBA8248 > UBA8248 > UBA8248 > UBA8248 > 2-12-FULL-69-37. The sequence goes on along the minus strand of JBBTDR010000591.1, from coordinate 546 downwards.
TCGTCGCCTACAGCTTCAAGCGCCAGCGCCAGGTGGCCTTCGAGACCACCGGACCGGCCGAGGGAGAGGGTGAGTCGGGATAGGCCCCCCCATCCCCGCCGGGAACCTCCTCGCAACCCGCCGTCCACACCCCGCGGTTCATCCTTCCCGTGCGCCGGTCCACGCCGGTGCCGCGCAAGAGGAGCGCATGCCGACCGTCCGGATCGAGAACCTGGACAAGACCTACGAAGCCGGGAGGGGCGGCACCCTCCTCGAGGGCAGCCTCGCCCAGGGCGTGGACCACCCCAGCGACTGCGGGGGCAACTGCGCCTGCTCGACCTGCAAGGTCGTGGTGATCTCGGGAGGGGAGAACCTCTCGCCCCAGGGAGAGGACGAGCGCGACACCCTCGACGCCTACGGCTGGGACCCTGGCGCTTACCGCCTCGCCTGCCAGTGCGTCCTCCAGGGGGAGGGGGAGATCGTCATCCGGCTGCCCGATCCGGAGTGACCGCCCGGCGCTCCCCCCGCTCCCCCCCATCTCCCGAATGCGCGGGGGGCTGGTCCGCC
>JBBTDR010000590.1:0-1015 GCA_038042665.1 Nitrospinota bacterium | reverse complement strand
TTCTGGCTCATGCCGACGAGCGCCACCCCCACCCCCGGCGCGCTGCGCGCGAACTGGAGGGCGCGCTGGGCGTCGGTCCCGAAGCCGGGGAAGGCCTCGCCCACGGCGGGCGGGAGGCCGTCCGCCGCCCGGCCCTGGAGGATGGAGCCGCTCGTCATCACGGTGATCCCGTTCCGCGCGGCGGCGGCCAGGAAGGAGACCCTCTGGCCGTTCGCCATCTGGTTCGGCTTGGAGAAGGCCTCGGGCATCCCCAGGTTGAGGGGGAGCTGGACCACCCGGAAGTGGTGCCCGGGCCCGCCCGCCTCGAGGGCCGCCCGCAGCACCTCCTCGAGGGAGAGATAGTCGGGCGCGGCGGGGTCCGCCCGGAAGCCCGTCCAGGTGGCGGCCCCGTAGCAGCGGATCTTCCCGGCGGCCACCGCCCGCTCCAGCTCCGCGAACACCCGCTGGAGGCGGAGGAGGAAAACCTCCCGCGCGGCCTCCTGGAGCTGGGTCTCGGGGTTGTGCACGTAGTAGACGTCCACCGTGTCCACCCCCAGGTTGCCCAGGCTGCAATCCAGCTCGTGCCGGATGTAGCCGGGCGTCATGCAGTGGCAGTTGGCCACGATATCCTCCGGGGCGCAGACGCCTGGGCCGAAGTAGGTGTCCTCCAGGTATTTGAAATACCCCTCGCGCGTCTTGGGCGCCGCGCTGTCGAAGGGGATGAAGCCTCCCTTCGTGGTGAGCACCACCTGCTCGCGCGCCGCCTCGCCCGAGCCGAAGAGGTCGTTCAGGGCCTGGCCGATGGTCCGCTCGCTGCGCTGGAAGCGGTAGTTGATGGCGGTGTCGACGACGTTGCAGCCCAGCCGCACGGCCTCGGCGACGGAGGCGCGGTAGGCGGCGTCGGCCGCGGCGTCCGCCTCGCCCAGGTAGGTCCCGATGCCGATCGAGGACATCCACAGGCCCTGGAGCTCGCGGTAGTGGCGCGGGTCCGTCCGCCCGGCGTGGGCGTCGCGGTAGGAGGCGGTGCCCTCCGCGG
>JBBTDR010000589.1:0-3925 GCA_038042665.1 Nitrospinota bacterium | reverse complement strand
GTCAGCCTCTTCGCCGACCGCTGGGGCAGGAAGCGGACGCTCATCGGCCTCTCCCTCCTGGCGTTCGCCGGGGGCGGCCTGGCCGCCGCGGCCGACGGCTTCTGGACGATGGTGCTGGGCGCGTTTTTCGGGATGCTGAGCGGCGCGGGGGGGGATCGCGGGGCGGCCTATTCGCTTGAGCAGGCGGTTCTTCCCTCCACGGCGCCCGATGAGAGGCGCACGCTCGTCTATGCCGCCTACGGGATCATCGCCGACGTGGGGCACGCCCTGGGGGCGCTCCTCGCCGGGCTTCCATATATCCTCCGGGAGCACGCGGGAGTGGGGGAGTTGGCGTCCTTCCGCGCGGCGGTGGTGGTCCACGCCCTCGCGGGCCTGGCCTCCGTTCTCCTGTACGCCTGTCTTTCCCCCGCCGTCGAGGCGGGGGGAGGCGCGGGGCTCCGGGGAGTGAGCCCGCGGGGCCGCAGGACCATCGCCAAGCTCTCGGCCCTCTTCTCGCTGGACAGCTTCGGCGGCGGGTTCATCCCGAGCGCGCTTCTCTCGTATTGGTTCTTCCGGCGGTTCGGCGTCGAGGAGACGGCCCTCGGCCCTTTGTTCGCCGCCGGGCATTTCATGAACGCGGTTTCCTATTTCGCCGCCGTGTGGCTCGCGCGGCGCATCGGGCTGGTCAACACCATGGTGTTCACGCACATCCCCTCGAGCCTTCTGCTCATCCTCCTCCCGTTCGTCCCCAGCTTCTCCGCCGCCGCCTGCCTCTATCTGCTGCGGGAGTTCCTGGTGCAGATGGACGTCCCCACGCGCCAGTCCTACATCGTGGCCATCGTGCGGCCCGGCGAGCGCACGGCGGTCACCGGGATCACGAGCCTCGTGCGCGGGGCGGCGCGGGCGGCGGCGCCCGCCATCGCGGGACAGGTGATGGGTTCCCTCGCCTTGTCCGCCCCCCTTGGCATCTGCGCGGGGCTGAAGATCGCATATGACCTGCTCCTCTACGGCGCGTTCCGGCGGGTGAAGCCGCCCGAGGAGCGGTAGGGAGACCCTCCTGGTTTTGACTTCCCTCCTGCGAATGCGTATGGGAGAGCAGTTGGAGCGGTCGCGGGCGTTCTCCGTGAGGGATTCTCTTTGTTCACGAGCCATCGCGGGATCGCGGCTGCCGCCGGGGCCGCCCTTCTGTTCGGGGCGGGCACCCCGATGGCGAAGCTGCTGCTGGGCAGCGTCCCTCCGCTTCTCCTCGCGGCGCTCTTTTATCTGGGGTCGGGCCTTGGCTTGGGCATGGTGCTGCTCGTCCGGGCGCGCTGGAAGGGCCGCGAGGGCATGCGGGAGGCTCCGTTGCGCTTGCCGGACGCGCCCTGGCTCGCGGGCGCCATCCTGAGCGGCGGGGTCGTGGGGCCGGTGCTCCTGATGGCGGGTCTCTCGGTCACGCCTGCCTCGGCGGCCTCCTTGCTGCTCAACCTGGAAGGGGTGTTCACGGCCCTCCTGGCTTGGTTCGTCTTCCGGGAGAACTTCGACCGGCGGATCGCCCTGGGGATGGCGGCCATCGTCCTGGGAGGAGGCGTCCTCTCCTGGGAGGGCGGGCCCAAGTGGGGAGGGCCCGCGGGTCCGCTCGCCATCGGGGGGGCGTGCCTGGCGTGGGGGATCGACAACAACCTCACCCGCCGGGTCTCGGCCGGCGACCCCGTCCAGATCGCCTGCCTGAAGGGGCTCGTGGCCGGGGCGGTGAACGGCGGGCTCGCGTGGGCCGGCGGCATGCAGCGGCCCGACCCAGCAACTCTCGCATCCGCCCTCGCCGTGGGCTTCTTCGGCTACGGATTGAGCCTTGTCCTCTTCGTCCTCGCCCTTCGCCACCTCGGGACGGCGCGGACGGGGGCTTACTTCTCCCTGGCCCCCTTCATCGGCTCGGGCGTTGCCCTCCTCATCCTGCGGGAGCCGCTCTCGATGGGGTTCGCCGCCGCCGCCCTTCTCATGGGCTGGGGGGTATGGCTGCATTTGACCGAGCGCCACGAGCATCTTCACAAACACGAAGAGATGGAACACGAGCACTGGCACGAGCACGACGGGCATCACCAGCACGAGCATCCTCCTGGCGTGGACTCACAGGGGCCGCACAGCCACTGGCACCGCCACGGGCGCCTCGTCCACAGCCACCCCCACTACCCCGACCTGCACCACCGCCATTCGCACTAGCCGGGGCCTCCCCTTGCCCTCCCCCGCCCCCCGGTGGGAGGATGGCGCTTGGCCGCGCCGCCCTCCCGCCCTCCGCGAGGACCGTGCATGAAGCTCCACGTCGAGTACTGCGAGAGGTGAAACTACCGGCCCCAGTATGAGCAGTTGGCTCAGGCGCTGAGGAAGAAGTTCCCGGAGCTCGAGGTCGCCGGGAACGAGAACGGCAAGTTCCGGATCGGCTCCTTCGAGCTGACCCTGGGGGGCAAGCTCCTCTACTCCAAGCTCGAGAGCCACCGCTTCCCGGGCGCGGAGGAGGCGGAGAAGCTCATCCGCCAGCACATGTAGGGAGGGACGGGCCGTGGGCATCATCGAAGGCATCTACCTCGCGCCGATCGGCAAGGAGCCCATGGAGTGCGCGCGCGAGGCCGAGGCCCTGGCCGGGCGGGGCCTCCGGGGGGACCGCTACGCCGAGGGGGCGGGCACCCACTCGAGCGCCGACCCCGGGTGCCAGATCACCCTCATCGCCGCCGAGGCCCTCGATGCCGTGGCCCGCGAGAGCGGCATCGGCCTCCGCCCCGAGCACAGCCGCCGCAACCTCGTGACCCGCGGGGTGGACCTCACCCGCCTCGTGGGCCGTCCCTTCCGGGCCGGGGGGGCCCTCCTGCGCGGGGTGCGGCTCAACCAGCCCTGCCTCCACCTGGAGGGCCTCGTGGGCGCCCCCGGCCTCAAGGCCGCGCTCGATGGCCGCTCGGGCCTGAACGCCGAGGTCCTCGAGGGCGGTCTCATCCGCCAGGGCGACCGGGTGGAGGAGGCGGTGGCGGGCGCCGCCACCCAAGCGGAGGGGTCCGCTTGGGACCCAGGGGAGGCCTAGGGCATGGGTTTTCCGCTCCTCCAGGTGGACGCCTTCACCGCCGCCCCCTTCGCCGGCAACCCGGCCGCCGTCTGCCTGCTCGCCGCCCCGGCCAGTGAGCCGTGGATGCAGCGGGTGGCCCGCGAGATGAACCTCTCCGAGACCGCCTTCCTCGTGAAGCGGGAGGACGGCTGGGACCTCCGCTGGTTCACCCCCACCGTCGAGGTCGCCCTCTGCGGCCACGCCACCCTGGCCAGCGCCCACGCGCTCTGGGAGGTGGGCCGCCTCCGGCCCTCGGAGGAGGCCCGCTTCCACACCCAGAGCGGCCTCCTCGTCTGCCGCCGGGCGGGGGAGTGGGTCGAGATGGACTTCCCGGCCACCCGGGAGGGGCCCGCCGACCCGCCCGAGAGCCTCGCCGAGGCCCTCGGCGCGACGCCCCGCTACGTGGGCCGGAGCCAGTTCGACTACCTCGTCGAGGTGGACTCCGAGGAGACCGTGCGCGCCCTCACCCCCGACTTCGCCCTCTTGAAGACCCTCCCCGGGCGGGGGGTGATCGTGACCAGCCGCTCCCGGGATCCCCGCTTCGACTTCGTCTCCCGCTTCTTCGCCCCGGGCTCGGGCATCGGCGAGGACCCCGTCACCGGCTCGGCCCACTGCTGCCTGGGGCCCTTCTGGGGCAAGCGCCTCAAGAAGACCGAGATGACCGCCTTCCAGGCCTCGGCCCGGGGGGGCGTGGTGCGCGTCACCGTCATGGGGGAGCGCGTCCTCTTGGGCGGCCAGGCGGTGACGGTGCTGCGGGGGGAGCTTTTGTAGCGCCGCCGGAGGCCCCCGAAGACCCCCCTTTTCACGCGCTTTTTCCGTCAATATCCATCATTATCCGCCACTTCGCGCGACGGCCCCCTCTTTTCTCCCTCTCCC
>JBBTDR010000588.1:0-6232 GCA_038042665.1 Nitrospinota bacterium | reverse complement strand
GGAGTAGGCGGCCTTGGCCGTCCACAGGATCTTCCCCGTCCTGAGGTCGATCCAGGCCAGGCTCAGCTGGGCGTTCAGGGGCTCCATCTGGAGCACCTCGACGGTGCCCGCGACCGCGGCGGCCTCGGTGAAGACCCGGGAGGCCCGCTGGATCGTCTCGGGGTCCAGCGGCTTGCGGTGGAGGAGCCCCGACTTGGCGAGCTCCTCGAGGGCGACGCCGTAGTCGCGCACCGAGTAGCCCTTCCGGAGGAGGGCCTGGGAGATGGTCCGTATGTTGGATTGGACGTCGTCCCCATCCACCTTCAGCACCACGACCGAGGGGGTCTTCTCCAGGCCGAGCCGCTGGAACTCGGCGCTCCCGGGGGCGGGCTGGTAGGTGACGGCCAGGTCGCGGGGGTTGAGGAGCTCCCGCGGGGAGAGGGAGGCGCATCCTCCCAGGAACCCCAGGAAGAAGAAGGCCGCCAGAAAGGCGGCGCGGAGGGCGGAGGGGCGGGAGGGCGCGCGCAAGAGGGTTCAGCCCTCCTTGGCGGCGGCGGCCAGCCGCTTGGCGGCCTCGTCCCCGGTCCCGGTCATGTGGCAGCCTCCCTCGAAGACGGCCCCCTCCTCGATGTAGATGCTCGCGGTGTGGACCTCGCCCTTCACGTGGCTGCCGGCCCGGATCTCGCAGCGCTCCTTGGCCTCGATCTGGCCCTCGACCTCGCCCATGATGATCACCACCCCGGCGCGGATGGTGGCCTTCACCTTGGCGGCCGCGCCGACGATAAAGATGTCCTCGGTGAAGACCTCGCCCTCGAGCACCCCGTCCACGCGCACCGTGCCCTCGAAGGTGATCACCCCCTTGAACTCGGTGCCCTCGCCGAGGAAGGCGCGGATCGTCTTCTCGTAGTTCTTCGAGTTTCGGGACATCCACCACCCTCCTGCGCTCATGCGGCTCCCGCGGCGGCTACGCTCAGGCGAGGCGCTCGGCCAGCCCCTCGAGGACCTCGGCTGAGTAGTATTCGATGACGATCCGGCCCTTCGTCTCGTCGCCCTCGATCGTCACCTTCGTCCCGAGCGCGGCGCGGAGGCGTTCGGCGATGTCGCGGAGGAAGACCGCCTGCGCGCCGCCGGGCCCCGCGGCGGGCGCGGCACGCGCGTATTGTGCGCCCGCGGCCCGAGGCCCCGCAAGCGCCCTGCGGACGCGCCCCTCGAGCTGGCGCACCGAGAGCCCGCCCCGGACGGCGGCCTGGGCGAAGGAGATCATCTCCTCGTCCGTGCGCAGGGAGAGCAGGGCGCGCGCGTGGCCCATCGAAAGGTCGCCCGCCGCGACGCTCTCCTGCACCCCCGGCGGGAGGCGCAGCAGGCGGATGTAGTTGGCCACGGTGGAGCGATCCTTGCCCACGCGCGCCGCCACTTCCTCCTGGGTGAGGCCCAGGCGCTCCAGCATGCCCTGGAAGGCGGCGGCCTCCTCCATCGGGTTCAGGTCCGAGCGCTGGACGTTCTCGATGATGGCGATCTCGAGGGCTTGCTCCCCCGCCGCGTCGATGGCGATGACGGGCACCTCGGCCAGCCCCGCGAGGCGCGCCGCGCGCCAGCGCCGCTCCCCCGCCACGATCTCGCAGTCCCCGTTCGGCAGGCGCCGCACCAGGATGGGCTGGAGGATTCCGTGCGCGCGCACGGAATCGGCCAGCTCGGCGAGGTCCTCTTCGTCGAAGTCGGTGCGGGGCTGGTGGACCCCCGGCCGCAGGCGATCCGGCGGGAGGGTGAAGAGCTTGCCCTCGGCGGGCTCCGCGGCGGGCGCGGGCGGCGGGGTCTCCACCGCGGCGATGGGGGCCGCGGGCTCCTCGGCGAGGAGGGCGTCCAGCCCCCGGCCCAAGGCTTTCTTCGCCATGTCTTATCCCCTTGGCTTTCGGCCGCAGCGGGCCAGGAACTCCCCGGCCAGGGCGAGGTAGGCCTGGGCACCGGGCGAGGAGATGTCGTAGGAGATGACGGGCTTGCCGTGGCTCGGCGCCTCGGCCAGCCGCACGCTCCGGGGGATGGCCACCCGGTAAACGAGGTTCGGCATGTGGGAGCGCAGCTCCTCGCCCACCTGGCGGGAGAGGTTGGTGCGCACATCGTACATGGTGAGGACGATACCGCCCACCCTGAGGCCGGGATGGAGGCTCCCCCGGATGCGCTCCACCGTCTTCATCAGCCGGGCGAGGCCCTCGAGGGCGAAGTACTCCGCCTGGAGGGGAATGAGCACCTCGTCCGCCGCCCGCAGCCCGTTCAGGGTGAGGAAGCCCAGGGAGGGCGGACAGTCGATCAGGATGAAGCGGAAGCGCCGCTTGAGGGGGGCGAGGGCCTCTCGCAGGCGTCCCGCCCGGTCGGGAAGATCGGCCAGCTCCACCTCCGCACCGGCCAGGTCAATGGAGGAAGGAAGAAGTTTAAGTCCTTTGATATCAATATTTTGCAATGAATCGTCCGGCAAGGACTCCCGCAGCACCAGGGCCCGGTAGAGGGCGGGGCCAGACGAATAAATACCGAAAGCACTCGTGGCGTTCGACTGGGGGTCCAGATCCACCAGGAGGGTGGGCTCCTCGGCCACCGCCAGGCAGGCGGCGAGGTTGACCGCCGTGGTGGTCTTTCCGACTCCACCCTTCTGGTTGACGACGGCCACCACTCGGCATTCGTGCGGGGACTCGGCGGGGGCAGACGCCACAGGCGCGGGCGGGAGAGGGGTGGCGACCGGATCGTTCATGGGCGATTGGAACCTATGGCGATGGCCCGGGAATTGGCGTGGCTGGGGGAAGACTGGCATATCTCGAGGGGAATTTCAAGGCCTGTTCCACGTGGAACGGAGGCTCCGCGCGATCTCAGCGGCCCGATCCGCGAAATTCTGTTCCACGTGGAACGCCGCAAAGACGCCGGACTGGCTGGGAGGGGCCTGTAGGAGCGACCGGCCGGCCTTCGCCGGCCGAAAGCCGGCTTCGGCCCGCTGAAGGCCGGTCGCCCCTACGCCACGGAATCCCCACTTTGGCCTGAGCAAGCCCGCCGGAGGTGGACCTCCAGGACGGCGATGGCGGCGGGGGTGACCCCAGAGATGCGGCTGGCCTGGCCCAGGGTGCGGGGGCGAACCTCCTCCAGGCGCTGGCGGACCTCGGCGGTGAGGTGGGCGACCGCGGCGTAGCGGAGATCCTCGGGGATCCGTACCCGGTCCGCCGCCCGGAGGATGGCCACCTGCTGGGCTTCCCGCTCGAGGTATTCCTTGTACTTCACCTCGGCCATGACGAACCGCCGGGACTCCCGATCCAGCCCCTCCCAGAGCTCCCCGAGGCGGCCGCCCTGGAGGGCGTCCAGGCGGGCGGCCGTCTCCGGCTCGGCCTCCGGGCGCCGCAGAAAATTCCCCAGGGTAAGGGGTTTTCTCGGCACCGGAGCTCCGATGGTCTCAAGCGCCGAGACCACCTCCGGCTTGAGGGAGAGCTGACGGGATTCCACATAGGCCATGAATTCTTTGGTTTTCAATTTTCTTTCGTTATATTTTTGGTATTCTTCCGCATCAACCGACCCTAGCCTGTGGCCCAGCTCGGTCAAGCGCCGGTCGGCGTTGTCGTGGCGGAGGATGAGGCGGTGCTCCGCGCGGGAGGTGAACATCCGGTAGGGCTCCGTCGTGCCCTTGGTGACGAGGTCGTCGATCAGGACGCCGAGGTAGGCCTCCTCCCTCCCCAGGACGGCGGGCTCCTCCCCCCGCGCATGGCGGGCGGCGTTGACGCCCGCCATGAGGCCCTGGGCCGCGGCCTCCTCGTAGCCGGTGGTGCCGTTGATCTGGCCCGCGTGGAAGAGGCCCGGCACCCGCTTGGTCATGAGGCTGGGCTCGAGCTCGGTCGGGTCCACGAAGTCGTACTCCACCGCGTAGCCCGCCCGCATCATCTCGGCGCGCTCGAGCCCCCGGATGGTGCGCACGAAGGCGAGCTGCACCTCCGCCGGGAGGCTGGTGGAGATCCCGTTCGCGTAGATCTCGCAGGTCTCCCGCCCCTCGGGCTCGAGGAAGATCTGGTGCGTCTCCTTCTGGGCGAAGCGCATCACTTTGTCCTCGATGCTCGGGCAGTAGCGCACCCCGGTGCCCTCGATCTGGCCGTTGTACATGGGGGCGCGGTGGAGGTTCGCGCGGATGATGGAGTGGGCCGCGGGGTTGGTCCAGGTGATCCAGCAGTTCATCTGCGCCTGGGTGATCGCCTCCGTCCGGTAGGAGAAGGGCAGGGGCGGGTCGTCTCCGGGCTGGACCGGAAGTTCTGAATAATCAATGGTTTTCCCATCCAGGCGGGGCGGGGTCCCGGTCTTGAGCCGGCCCACCCGGAAGCCCAGCGCCCCAAGCTGCTCGGTCAGCCCCTGGCCCGCGCCCTCGCCCGCGCGCCCCCCCTCGATCTTGCGGTCGCCGTAGTGCAAGAGCCCCCGGGTGAAGGTGCCCGGCGTCAGGACCACCGCCCGCGCGCGGAACTCCTCGCGCAGCAGGGTCTCGACCCCCGCGACGCGGCCCTCCTCGAGGAGGAGCCGCCGCAGCATCCCCTGCTTGAGGTGGAGGCCCGGCTGGCGCTCCACCGCCCGCTTCATGTAGAGGCGGTAGGCCTGCTTGTCCGCCTGGGCGCGCAGGGCCTGGACGGCGGGGCCTTTCTTGGTGTTCAGCATCCGGAACTGGATCCCCGTGGCGTCAATGGCGCGCGCCATCTCCCCGCCCAGGGCGTCCACCTCGCGCACGAGCACCCCCTTGGCCAGCCCCCCGATGGCCGGGTTGCAGGACATGAGGCCCACGGTGTCGAGGTTCATGGTGAGGAGCAGCGCCCGCGCCCCCATGCGCGCGGCCGCCAGGGCGGCCTCGCACCCCGCGTGCCCCGCGCCGATGACGATGACGTCGTAACCTGCGCTCATTTCATCCGACCCATGTTTTTTGTCATGCAAATCCGGCGGCCCGCCTTGGGGGAGCGTTTTCCCTCAAGGCCCTCCCCCCTGTCAACGCGCCCCTTCCGGGCGCAAGCCTCTCCCCGCCCATCGCGTGAGGTATAGTGCGGGAAACCGTGAAACCCGCGAAGGGAGAGCGCGATGGAGCAGCGCCTGAGCTTGATCACCCTCGGCGTCCGGGACCTGGAGCGGAGCCGGGATTTCTACGAGCGGCTGGGCTGGAAGCGGTCGGTCCGCGCGGCGTCGGGCGTCGTCTTCTTTCAGGCCGGTGGGATGGCGCTTGCGCTCTATCCCCGCGCCGGCCTCGCCAGGGACGCCCAGCTATCCCCCGAGGGGAGCGGCTTCGGCGGGATCGCCCTCGCCTGCAACACCCGCACCCGCGAGGAGGTGGACGCCGTCCTTGCGGAAGCGGTGGCGGCGGGGGCCAGGCTGCTCAAGCCCGCCCAGGATGCCTTCTGGGGAGGGTACGCAGGCTACTTCGCCGACCCGGACGGCTACCCCTGGGAGGTGGCCTGGAACCCCGGCTTCGGGATGAAGGAGGATGGGAGCATCGTGTTGCCGGAGTGAGGGGGGGGTCCGGCAATGCCACGGGAAATGACACTCATCGGGGCAGCGGTTCTGTGCCTCGGTTGAGGATGTTGAGGTATGAGTCATATACAAACATTCGCCGCCTCCGTTTTCCTGTCACTTCCCTGAGAATACCCATCTCTCGTAGATGCCGGATCGATTTGCTCACCGTTGGCTGGGAAACCCCAAGTTGCTTCACTGCTTCGGGAATCTTGATGAACGGTTTGACCTGAAGAAGTTGATGGACGCGCAAGGCAGACGCGGCGGGCCTTCCAAGGCCCTCGATTCGACGTCGGTCCCGCTCGAAGAGATCGAGTATTTCGCGGGCAGCATCAGCGGCTTGCGCTGACGTCTCCGCGACGCCCTCCAGAAAAAACTCAAGCCAGGCCTCCCAATCGCCGATCTCCCGGACGCGCTGGAGCAAATCGTAATACTGCTGACGATGTGTCTTGAAATAAAGGCTCAGGTATAGGAGGGGTTCCTTCAAGATTCCCTGAGCACAAAGAATAAAGGTGATCAAGAGACGCCCAAGACGACCGTTTCCATCGAGGAATGGATGGATCGTCTCGAACTGGACATGAACCAGCCCGGCCTTGACCAGCGCTGGGATCTCGGGCGTGTCCGCATGGATGAATTTTTCTAGAGAGGACATCAAATCCAGGACCTGATCCTGGGGCGGCGGCACAAAAATAGCGTTGCCGGGGCGCGTGCCCCCGATCCAGTTTTGTGAACGGCGGAATTCCCCTGACTG
>JBBTDR010000587.1:0-1436 GCA_038042665.1 Nitrospinota bacterium | reverse complement strand
CACCCGATTCCGGACCATCTCCATGCATGAGGAGGGAGTGATGGCGTTCGAACCCGTCCGCGCCGCGTCCATGGGCCTGGGGAGGTGGGCCAACGTCCTGGCCGACGCCGCCCTGCGGGGGGGGAAGATACGCCTCGTCTCTTGCTTCAGCCGCACGGCGGAGAAGCGGAGGGAGTTCAGCCGGCGCTACCAGACGCGCGAGGCGGCCGCCTTCGAGGAGTTCCTGCGCGACCCCGAGATCGAGGCGGTCATCCTCACCACCCCGAACCACAACCACCTGGAGCACATCGAGGCCCTCGCCGCGGCGGGCAAGCACGTCTACTGCGAGAAGCCCATCGCCCACAGCCTCGAGCACGCCCGCAAGATCGTCCAGGCGGTGGAGCGGGCCGGGGTCAAGCTCGCCGTCGGCCACAGCGCCCGGCGCCTCGCCCCCTCGCGCAAGCTCAAGGAGCTCGTCGACTCGGGCGAGCTCGGCCGGGTCTCCATGTGCGAGAGCAACTTCTCGACCGAGCGCGGCCTCGAGCTCACCCCCGCCATGTGGCGCGCGAGCGGGGAGCTGAACCCCACGGGCGTGGCCATCCAGCTCTCCATCCACCACATCGACACCCTGCGCTACCTGAACGGGCCCGTCCGGACCGTCATCGGCCGCCTCAAGCGCATGTACGCCGCGGCCGAGATCGAGGACACCGCGATGATCGTCATGGAGCACGAGAGCGGCGTGCTCTCCTACGTCGGGGGCGGCTGGGCCTGCCCCTGGGCCTTCCACATGAACGTCCACGGAACGAAGGGCATCGCCCACTTCCGCCTCACCGGCCAGCAGTGGCGCGACCCCTCCAAGGCTCCCGAGCCCATCCGCCTGCGCATCGACCGCGGCCCGCTGGGGGAGGACACCGTGCTGGACATGCCCGAGGGCGACATGTTCCGCGACGCCCTGGAGGACTTCGCCCTCTGCGTGCGCGGGGACCGCGCCCCCGAGGTGGACGGCCGGGCGGCCTGCGAGTCCCTCGCCGTGGTCTACGCCGCGGCCGAGAGCTCGCGCGCCGGGCGGGCGGTCGAGCTCGCGCCCTTCATGCCCTGAGCCGGCGCCCGGGGGCGGGCGCTTGGAGGGGGAAAGACACCCGCGCGGCTCCAGCTCCCCCTCCACCGCGACTGAGCCCTCGGCCTGAGCTCGGGCCGAAGGCTAGCCGCAGGCCGCCGGGCATATCTTGCCCGTGGGCGGGTCTCTACCCCCCCATCCCCCCCTTGGTTAAGGGGGGGCCAGGGGGGGTCGGTCCTATGGCGGGAGGGGAAGGGCGGTCGCCTCGCTGAATCCTCCCTCACCCCGGCCCTCTCCCAGGGGGAGAGGGGGGAAAATCGGTTCAGACCAGGCCGGGTAAAGTGTCACCCATGTGCCCGGTCTGATGTGTTGCCCATGTACCCGGTTGCACATCCGGGCC
>JBBTDR010000586.1:0-2557 GCA_038042665.1 Nitrospinota bacterium | reverse complement strand
CCGGTGCAGAAAGAGCGCCTCGCCACCATGAAGGCCATCAACCAGGCCATGCGCGAGATCAAGGTGTATTCGGGAAAGGGCGACTTCGCCAAGGTCGCCGCCTCCGCCACCCAGGTGGCCGAGCTTACGGCGAAGATCCCCGGCCTCAGCCCCGAGGGCAGCAACCTCGGCGAGACCCGCATCAAGCCCGAGGTGTGGAAGAACTTCGCCCACTACAAGGAGCTGGCCGAGAAGGGCGTCTCAGCGGCCAAGGTGCTCGTCCAGGCGGCCGGGAAGAAGGACCGCGCCGCCACCCTCAAGACTTTCTCCGACCTGGCCAACGCCTGCACCGCCTGCCACGAGCCCTACCGCGTCCCCAAGAAGGGGGATTGATGATCCGCCGCTGCGTCCTCGGGCTCCTGCCCGCCCTGCTCCTCGCCTCCTGCACGGCCTATCCCGTGGGTCCACAGCTTCCGGGCCGGCGGGGGCTCTCCCTGGCCATGGAGCAGCTCGAGAGCGCCGTGGCGTGGCACAACTGGCCCCTCGTCCTCGAGAGCTTCTACCTGCCCGAGCACGCCGAAGAGGCGAAGAAGGCCTTCGGCGGAGACACCGCCCGCTGGTTCCGGGCGGGCGGGGCCTTGGGCCCCCTGGCCGGGGGAGAGGCCGGCCAGCCGAGGCGCATCTGCCCCCTCGCCTTCCGTGAGAAGCATTTTTCCGCCCGTTTCGATCCCCACTATGTCGTCTACTACCGCGTCCAGGAAGAGCCCTGCGAGGGGCTCCTGAGCGGCGAGGCCCCGCCCGCCTTGTCCACGGGCCAGATGGAGTGGGGGTTCGAGACCCAGGCCCAGCGCTGGGTCCATCTGCGCCCCTTGGACGAGGCCCCAGCCCAGAAGTAAGCGTCTTCGCCGGAATATCCCAGGATACGCCGGAAACCCCGGGAAGCCATCCCCTTTCGCGTGGTTGAGATGTTCCTCCCTGTGGAACACCTGGCGAGATCCCGCGCAAGCCCGCCCAGCTTCCTTTCTCCCGGCCGCGGCGCGGGATTGCCCAGCCCTTCCCCGTGCCGGGAGGGTTCCGCCCGGAGGGTATGCGTCTCGGGGGAGAGATGGCGCTCGCCGCGAATTCGGGCGGGCTCGCGATCGCGCGATTTCCAAAGGCGGGCCGGGCGATTACAATCGTCCAGCCGTGGAATGTCATTCCGATCCGGCGCTTCCCCATCCGATGGCCCCAGGGAGGAGATGGAGATGAGCGACATCATGAAGAGCGAAATCCGAGACGGCGTGCGGATCGACTGGGACGCCCCCATCAAGATGGAGGACGGCGTCGTCCTGCGGGCCGACGTCTTCCGCCCCATGGATGAGAGCCGGAAGTATCCCGTCATCATGACCTACGGCCCCTACGCCAAGGGGCTCGCCTACCAGGAGGGCTACAAGACCGTCTGGGAGATCTTCTCCCGGGATCACCCCGAGGCCATCGCGGGCTCCTCGAACAAGTACCAGAACTGGGAGGTCGTGGACCCCGAGAAGTGGGTGCCGGACGGCTACGTCTGCGTTCGGGTGGACTCGCGCGGCGCCGGGCGCTCCCCGGGCTACCTGGAGATCTGGTCCCCGCGCGAGACCAAGGACTACGCCCTCTGCATCGACTGGGCGGGCACCCAGCCCTGGAGCAACGGCAAGGTGGGCCTGAACGGCATCTCATACTACGCGATGAACCAGTGGATGGTGGCCACCCTCCAGCCCAAGCACCTGGCGGCCATGTGCCCCTGGGAGGGCGCGGCGGACTTCTACCGCGACGTGAGCCACCACGGGGGCGTCTTCACCACCTTCTGCGCCGACTGGTACGACACCCAGGTGCGCACCGTGCAGCACGGCCTGGGCGAGCGCGGCCGGCGCAGCCGCGTCACCGGGGAGCCCATCTGCGGCCCGGAGACGCTCTCCGAGGCCGAGCTCAAGAAGAACATCGACGGCTACGGCGAATCCTGCCGCGCCCACCCCCTCGATGACGCGCACTGGAAGGCGCGGACGCCGGACTGGTCGAAGGTCAAGGTCCCCTTCCTCTCGGCGGCGAGCTGGGGCGGGCAGGGGCTCCACCCGCGGGGCAACTTCGAGGCCTTCTACCGCGCCGCCTCCAAGGACAAGTGGCTCGACGGGCACGGCCTCGAGCACTGGACCCACTTCTACACCCCTTACGGCGAGGGCATGCAGAAGCGCTTCTTCGGCCACTTCCTCAAGGGGGAGGACACCGGCTGGAAGAAGCAGCCCCGGGTGCTGCTCCAGATAAGGCACGTCGGGGAGAAGTTCGTCGAGCGTCACGAGAAGGAGTGGCCCCTCAAGCGCACCAAGTGGACCAAGTTCTACCTGAACCCCAGCGACCTCACCCTGGGCGCCAAGAAGGCCCCCGCCGGGAAGCTCACCTACGACGGCCTGGGCGAGGGCGCCACCTTCCTGATGCCCCCCTTCAAGGCCGACACCGAGATCACCGGCCCCGTGGCGGCCAAGCTCTTCGTCTCCTCGGAGACGGTGGATGCGGACATCTTCCTCGTCCTGCGCCTCTTCGCCCCGGACATGCGGGAGGTCAC
>JBBTDR010000585.1:0-9893 GCA_038042665.1 Nitrospinota bacterium | reverse complement strand
TCTCGCCGCGAACCGCATCTTCGGCCGGGCACCGGTGCTGCCGTTGATGTAGAGCTTTCCGCGGGCCGCCGTTGGGCCGCCCAAATTCGCTCCTGCGAAAATCGAATCCCTGTCGCGCAGCCGCGTCGTCGGTCCCTGGGACGTTGATATTCTGACGGCCAGTCCGGTCATCCGCCTAGGGGAGGGGGACGAGCCTACTTAGCTGGCGGGGTGAGCATCACCCCCGCGGTCTCTCCTTCGATGATGCTGGTTGGAACCTCGGCGAGCTTCTCTCCGGATTCCATGCACCGGAAGAACGTAGCTGCCGCCCGCTTGTGCCGCTCGACAACGGCCTCGGGCATGTCCGGGGCGCTCCCGCGCCGTTTTAATACCGGGCCCTCCACCGTCGGCAGATCGTGGATGCCGTCAAAGTCGGCTACCTGCCTCCCGCAGCGCTTCCCCTGCTCGCGATCCACCGTGCAATCGGCGACGATCCACTTTCCGTTCAGGTAGACCTCCCCGGTTGAGTGCCAGGGTTGGGGCCGCGCGCCGTACATTTGCCGGATCTTCTCGGGATGGAAGGGCTTGTCGAGGCACTCGACGATCTCGAACCCGATCCGGGCGGGAATCCCCGCGGCCCGGCAGAGGGCCGCGAAGGCGGCCGCCTTGTGCATGCAAAATCCCCTCCCTTCCCGGATGAGGTCGGAGGCCCTTCCCCGCCCGTCGAGGAGCATCCGGAAGCCCCCGCCGATGTCGAAGGGCAGGTCGCGGACATAAGCGTAGATCCGGATGGCCTTCCCGGCGTCGCCCGCGCAGCCCCGGGTGATCTCCCGGGATTTCTCGACGACGATCTGGTTGTCGGAGTCCACGTATTTCCCAGGCCCCAGGTACTCTTCCATTTCTCTTGCCATCGATTTCTTCTCCACTGATGACAGAACCCTTTGAAGAGCGGATTCTCCGTACCCGTGAAGCACCTCTCGGTTCAGGCGCCCACCACGAAAAGCGCCTCGACTCCGGAGGCTAGCCCCCTCCTTCCAGGAGGGCGGGGAGAATCTCATCTCCTGCGAGGCGGAGCCGCTCTGGCCGTTTGTCGAGGTTCGGAATGCTGACCAGGATGCGGCGCACGCCCGCGCGGAGATAGGCCCTGAGGCGCTCGATGCAGGCCTCCGGGCGGCCCGCGACGACCCCCGAGTCGGGGGTCGCGGGGAAGTTCCGCCGCTCGGCCTCCGCTTGGGCGGGATCCCTCTCCGGGATGAGAAGGAGCATCACCGAGGAGCGGAGGGCCGCCGGGTCGCGGCCGGCTTCGCGGCAGGCGGCGGCGAGCTCTCCCGCGCGCTCGGCGAAGCGTTCGGGCGGCCAGTAGCGGGCGTTGAAACCATCCGCATGACGCGCGGCCACCCCCAACACCTTGGGCCCCTCGCCCCCGATCCAGATCGGCGGGTGCGGCTTCTGGAGGGGGAGCGGGTCGCAGTAGGCCCGCTCGATCCGGTAGTGGGCGCCCGTGAAGGTGGGTTCGGGCTCGGTCCACATGCGCTTCATGATCTGAACCGCCTCCTCCATCTGGGCGATCCGCGCCGGGGGCCTGGGAAACTCATAGCCGTAGGCCTTGTACTCCGCCTCGATCCACCCCGCCCCGATCCCCATCTCGAGACGGCCTCCGCTGATGACGTCCAGCGTGGCGGCCATCTTGGCGAGGAGAGCGGGATTCCGGTAGCCGACGGCGAGCACGCAGGGGCCCAGCCGGATGCGCTCGGTGTCTCTGGAGAGGGCGGAGAGCGTCGTCCATACCTCGAGAAGGGGCTGAGTCGGGGGGGAAGCCGACTCCCTTGCCGCCTCGGCGCGCGAGGGGATCTCCCGGATTTGCTCGCGCCGCTTGCTCCCGGAGGGCAGGGTGAAAAAGTGGTCGCAGAGCCAGAGCGAATGGAAACCCGCCCCCTCGGCCTCCCGGGCAACGTCGCGCATGGACTCATAGGATCGGATGGCGAGCCCCCGCGTGGTGAGGGCGAGGATCAAGCCGGCCTCGACGGGCGGGTTCACGGCGCGCCTCTCGGGTAGCGGGTGGGCTCTTCTCCGGGTCCATCCAAGCCCGAGCCAGCGGTTCGGGGGAGAACGGGAACAAGCCCAACTCCAAGAAGAGCAACCCCATTCTACCAAGAAATCGGCTGCTCCCCGTCTACTCCCAGGCGCGCCCCTGTGCCCCGCGCGAATCCGAAGGAAATCCCCGGGTGGCCACTGAATTTATCGCGGGCCGGTTTTAGGCGTCCGCCCTGCTATCCCGTTGAATTTACAACGATTTCTCAATGCTGCTCCTCCCGCCACGGGCTGCCGTGGGCCCGCGCAAAGCTGAAATTGGGCCTTCCTTACTCTCGGGCCGTCCGAGCTCGGCCTCGCACCCGCACGCCGCAGCCGGGAGATTGGGCTCCCCGCACCGCCGCGGCGGCCCGGCGATTTGGGTGTCAGTTCGGTCTGGCTGTAATATCTTGAACATTTGCCACTTGGGCTACCGGCAGGAGCCCAGCCACCAAGACTCAATGTGGGTGCTGCCAGGAAAGTTGAAAACGGCTCTGGTTTTCATCAAAGGCAGGCGGGAGGGATCATCCGTGCACTACGTTGGCCCGATTGAAGAATCGTTCTTCTCAACCCCTCCTTCCTGGAAACCGCATTCCGAGGGGTTCCGGCGGGCCGGCCTCCTCCACCGGGCGCAGGGGACGGTCCACATGGGGTATTCCATCGCGGAGCTTCAGCCGGGGGGAGGGATCGGCCCTTGCCTCCATGCCTATGAGAAGGGAATCTTCGTCACCGAGGGCGAAGTCGAGTTGAACCAGGACGGCAGGGCCTTCCGGCTCGGGCCCTACGATTACGCGCTCGTGCCCACGGGCGCCGCCCATGCTTGGCGCAACCGGGGAAAGGCGCGCGCCCGCTGGGTGGAGATGTGCGCCCCGCAGCCCAAGCTCTCTGGCGAGTGGCCGGACAGCTATTTCCCGGGTGCCATCGAATGGCCCGCGGAGGTGGATCCCCCCGATTTCGGGAACCCAGGTTTACGCGGGCTCGGCCATTTCGACTGGAGCCAACTCCCTCCCTCCGCCTTCGTCCACCCGAACCTCCACGGTTTCTCCCGGCGCATGTTGATGGACCGCCCGTTCGGCAGCCAGCAGTTCGACATGTTCATCGTCCAGTTCGCCGACGGCGGCCTGTGCAACTACCACGACCACCCCTTCGAGGAGGCCTACCTCATGCTCGAGGGGGAGGTGGGCTTCGCCGCCGAGGGGAAGGAATACGTCCTGCGCCCCGGGGACGTCGCCTGGACCGGGGTGGGAGCGGTCCACGCCTTCTTCCCGGACCGGGGGATGGCGGCAAGGTGGCTGGAGGTCATGGCGCCCCAGCCGCCGGAGCAGAACGCCATCCGCTTCTATGCTCCCTGGGAGCATCTCCGGTCCTCTATGGGCCGTTAGCAATTTCTTGAGCGAATCCCACAAGGTGGCCCAAGGGAGCCGCGGAAAAACGTTCGGCCGGGCTTTCGGATAGGGCGGGAGCGGCCTGGCTGCCCAGCCCGCTCCGCCGGTCCGGGAACGCCGGCAATGACCTGGGCCCAGGAGGAAATCATGGAAGGCGCCGCGCTCATCGCCGATGCTTTGGGAAGGGTGAACGGCATCTTGCACCGCTCGCTGAAGGGCGCGCCGGCCGGCATGCTGTGCCGCATGCCCGCGCCCCACGCCAACTCCATGGCGTGGCTCGCCTGGCACCTCACCCGCGTCCAGGACGACCACATGTCGGACTTGGCCGGCCTGCCCGAGCTGTGGACCAGCGGGGGCTGGCACGCCCGTTTCGGCATGGAGCCCGACGACGAAGAGACGGGCCAGGGGCACACCTTCAAGCAGGTGGCCGCCTTCAAGGTGAAGTCGGCCAAGGTGCCGCTGGCCTACCAGGACGCCACCTTCGAGCGGAGCCAGGCGTACCTGGCCAAGGTGAAGCCGGCCGACTTGGACCGCGTGCTCAATGAGCCGCAGTACAGCCCGCTGCCCACGGTGGGGGTGCGGCTGGTCAGCATCGTGTCCGACAACACCCAGCACGCCGGGCAGGTGGCCTACCTGCGGGGCTACTTCGAGCGCAAGCGCTGGGGCAGGGCCTAGCCTCGCCAAGGTGCCCATGCCGAGGGGGCAAGATGAACACGGCAGGGTTCTGCCTGAAGGTCGCGCTCGCGCGGGCAAGGCGCTGAAGCGGCCGTCAAGGATTCACCGCCGCGGGGCTGGCCGCGCTCGGCGGAATAAGGGCCGGCCGAGGTTTTGGGCGGGACGGGAAATCCCGCCACCGTCATCCCCATACGCCACACTTTCTTTTGGTTGATTTTAAAGGGCTTCTGGATAAAAACCGTATTGTCTCCTGCCGCCGCGGGAGTTGGCGGGCGCGCTCCGCCTCGTCCGCCGGGCATCCGGAGAAGCCCTGCCAGGCCCGCGGGAGTGTTGCGGGGCCCAGCGGGTATATATATCATCATGAACATATTCAAGATGTCCGCAATCCTTTTCAGCTCTGGGGCGGAAAGTGGCGAGAGGAGCTTCAATCGCCGGGCAGGTCCGTGTCCTCGGTGCCGGGCGCTTTCATCGGCCCGCGGCGGGAGGGCCCGCCTACCGGAGGGGCGGACGCGGCGCGCACTAGGGGGCACGGCCGGGCGGCCGCTTTTTGCGTGGCATCGTTCGAAAGAAGGCAACCTGTCAGCGGTTGACGGACAGTTTCTGGCCCGCGATGCAATCAGGAGGAAAGCGAGATGCACAGATGGTTGGTTGTTGCGATGGCGCTCATGCTTGCATCATGGCTCGGTCCTGTTTCGCCCGCGAACGCCTTCAAGGGGACGGTGACGATCGGCTACGCGACCGACCCGCCCACCATGGACCCGAACATCACCTCCGACGCCCTGGGGTTCATCGTTTGGGGATGGGCGTACGACACCTTGATGAAGTACGACCTGCACAAGAAAGAGCCCACCCCCTGGCTCGCGGAGAAGTGGGAGAAGCTCAGCCCGACGAGCATCAAGTTCTGGCTGAGGAAAGACGCCAAATTCTCCGACGGAAGCCCCGTCACCTCCCGGGCCGTGCAGTACACGATGGAGCGGATCTTCGACCCCGAGATCAAGAGCCGCCAGCTGGATTACTTCCAGACCTTCAAGAGCTTCGAGATCATCGACGATCACACCTTCATCTGGCATCAGAAAACGCCGGATAACGGCCTCTTCGGCCGCCTGCACAATTGGTTTCTCATCATCAATCCCAAGACGAAGGGTGCGGACAAGGCCGACGTCAGCCGGAACACGTACGGCGGAGGGCCCTACATCCTGAAATCATGGACGAAGGGCTCCAAGATGGTGTTCGAGGCGAACCCCACCTGGTGGGGCAACAGCCGGTACCCCAACCGGCCCCAGACGATCGTCCTCCGCCCCATCAGGGAATCCACGACACGGGTGAAGGCGCTAATCGCCGGCGAGGTGGATTTCATCCAGGATGTAGAACCTCAGTTCATCCCCGAGGTTGAGAAGGACCCCGACACCCGAATCGTGACGGTGCCTGGAATGCGGATCTTCTATCTGGCTTTCGCCACCCGTCACGGAGGGCCATTCGCGGATCCGAAAGTCCGCCAGGCGGTGAATTACGTCATCGATGCCGACCTCATGGGCAAGACCATCATGGGCGGGCTGACCGATCCCTTCCATATGCTCTACCACCCCTGGTCCTTCTCGGGGTACAACCCCGACCTCAGGTGGCACGGCTATGATCTCGAAAAGGCCAAGGCGCTGATGAAGGAGGCGGGCTACCCGAACGGGTTCAAGGCGGTGTGGATCGGCCCGAGCGGAAGGTTTGCCGGTGACCGGCAGACGGGCGAGGCCGTCTCCGCGATGCTCAAGAAAATTGGCATCGACATGAAGGTGGAGGCCTACACTTGGCCCCTCTACCGGCGGGCGGTGAACAACGCCCAGGAGGGCAAGATCACAGAGCCGGCGCTGGTCTGGCGGAGCTGGGGGAACTCCGTGGGCGACACCACGGGCGTCTGGCGGGGGACGAGCTCCTGCGCCGGTGTCTGGAGCGTCGCGTGCTTCCCCGAGTTGGACAAGTTCAACGAGGAGGCGGGCGCGCTGGCCGACCCAGTGGAGCAGCAGGCCGCCTTCGAGAAGCTGTGGGGGAAGATGAAGGAGCAGGCGATGCACAAGATCCTGTACAAGTTCCGCGAGACGTTCGGCCTGCGCAAGACCTTGAAGTTCGAGCCCCGCGGTGACGAGACCATCGCTGTCTGGGAAATGATCCAGATGAAGAAGTAACCGCCCGGGCGCCGCGTGCGGGGGGTCCGCGCCCAGCCGGTTTTTCGTTCTTGGGGGAATCCATGATCGTCACCGAGCGGAAGTTCGGCCGGATGTTCAGCTTGAGGATGGAGGAGGGCGATGAGTTCTACAGCGGGCTCGTCCGCTTCGTGAAGGAAAAGAACATCCGATCCGGCCTGGTGTTCATCCTCGGGGCGTTTTACGAGTGCGACATCATCCCCGGGGTCCTGCTGCCCTCTCCTCCCATGCCCCCCGTGGAGTGGACGAGAAAGCACCTGACCGAGTGGCGGGATGTCCACGGCCAGGGCTACATCAGCTGGCCGGAGAAGGAGCCCGAGACGTTGCTCGAGAAGCACCGGTGGAAGGGGGCGCCCGAGCCCTATATCCACCTGCACATGTCGCTCAGCGGCGGCCCGGCGAAATGGGAGGAGGTCTACGCGGGCCATCTGTGCGATGGCTGCATCAAGGGGATGTTCGTCGACATCATCGAGCTCCTGTAGGAAGGCGCGCGGGGACCGGAGGGGGGGCCGCGCGCCGTTTCTTTCTTTACGCCGCGCGCGATGGAGGGGCCGCCGCGCGCGGAGGGGAGGCATCGCCTTGGAGTGCCCGAACTATTTCTGGCCGTGGTTCTCGGAGGAAGAGTACGCCCGCCGCTACGCCCGCCTCCGGGAGGGCATGGCGAAGAAGGGCCTGGACTGCCTGATCGTCTACGGCATCAGCCGGGGCATGGGCATGGAGCCCGGCCAGCCGAACGTCGTCTATCTCACCAGCGTGGCCGCCTGGAGCCAGACCTTCGTCGTCTTCCCCCTCGAGGGCGCTCCCTCGGTGTTCGTCCTCAGCTCGAACCATGTGAAGAACGTCCGGGACATGTCCGTCATCAAGGACGTGCGTCCCGCGGGCTCCTTCCAGCGGACCGGGGGGCTGCGCAGCAGTGCCGTCCCGGTGGCGGAGCGCATCAAGGAGCTCGGCCTGGAGAAGAAGCGCATCGGGATCGTGGGGGACACGGGCTGGCTCAACATCAACCTCCCCCATGACGCCCACGTGGCCCTCACGGGCGCTCTCCCGGGCGCCGAGTTCGAAGTGGTGACCGAATGGTACGAGCACCTGCGCCTGGTGAAGAGCGAGGAGGAGGTCGCCGTCATGCGGCGCTCCGCCGCCATGACCGACGCTGCCTACGAAGTGATGGTCCAGGCCACCCGGCCTGGCGTCCGCCCCTGCGACCTCTACAAGATCCTCGTCCGGGTGGCGCTGGACCTGGACGGCAGGCTCACCCTCGGGCACGTGGGCCGGACCCCCATGAAGAAGCCCGACATGGATTACCCCCATTACTACCCCCTGACCGTCCCCATCCAGGAAGGCGACGTCGTCATGACCGAGGTGGGGGTGGGGGTGGGGGGTTATTACGGGAAAATCTGGGGCACCTTCTTCGTGGGCGACCCGACCCCCGAGTACGAGAGGATGTTCCAGCTCGCGGCCCAGACCAGCTTTGGCCTCCACGCCGCCATCAAGCCGGGGGTCAAGGTGGAGCAGCTCGCCCCGCTATGCCTCGACACCATCCAGAACGCGGGCTACCGCTCCAAGACCAGCATTTGCGGATGGTCGAACTGGAATGCCCCGCCGGACGTACGGGGCGCGGGCGACCAGGTGACCGACCCGGACTTCGTCTTCGAGAAGAACCACTGCATCAACGTGGTGGGCTGGACCTCGAACGAGGAGCAGTCCAAGGGCGTCTGGCTCGGCGACACCTGCGTCATCCATGCGGACCGGCTGGAGAACCTCCAGAAATATCCGATCCGCGAGATTCATGTCGCCCGGTGACAGTGGTGGCCGCTCCTATCCCCGGCGGGGCAGCCCGGCCATGGTCCGCAGGACCTCGATGAAGGCGACGGGGTCCTGCCCGGCCAGCCCCATCTGGCAGGCGGCCTGGACCACCTGGTGCAGGACGTTCGTGGCCAGCAGGGGCGCGTTGTAGCGCTGGCCCTGCTCGAGCATGAGGCGGAAGTCCTTCGGGGAGAGCCTCCCCTCGGGGGTGTAGTCCCCTTCCAGCATCTTGGGGCCCTTGTCGATCATCGTCTTGGAGAAGCAGGCCCCGTCCTGGAGGACGTTCAGCAGCTTCTTCCCCTCCATTCCCGCCTTTTCCCCCAGCACGAGGCCCTCGGCCAGGACGAAGCGGTTGCCGTTGAGGACGAGGTTGATGATGAGCTTGGTCAGGGCGCCTGAGCCGGCGGGCCCCATGTGGTAGGCCGAGCGGCTGATGGCGGCGAAGTAGGGCTTGCACGCCTCGAAATCCTCCGCCTTTCCCCCAGCGATGATGACAAGGTCCTTCTTCCAGGCCATGGCGCTCGTGCCGCTTACCGCCGTGTCGAGGAAGCGGATGCCGCGTTCCGCCAACTCGGCCCCAAGCCGGGCCGAGTCCTCCGGCCGGGAGGTTGAGGCGTCGCAGTAGATGAGGCCCTTCCCCGCCCCCTCGGCGATGCCCTTGGGGCCGAAAACCGCCTCCCGCACGATGTCGCTCGTGGGGAGCGAGGTGATCATCCAACGGACGCCCCGGGCCGCCTCCGCTGGGGAGCCCACGGGAACGCCGCCCCGCTCGGCGAACTCATCCACCCGCCGGCCATCCACGTCGAATCCCTGCACCTCGAACCCGGCCTGGAGAAGGTTTCCCGACAGAGCCGACCCCATCAGGCCGATGCCCACGATGCCCACCCGTTCGCCCATGATACGTCTTCCCTCCTGTTTGGGGTGCTGGTTCCCGAACCGGTCTCACCGAGCCCGTTTGTCATCCGCGTCTTTTGTTCGCGGGGGTTTCACGTGAGAGGCAGTTTGTGCCCGGAAACAGGCGATCAAACCGCCTCGTTCTCTTATCAGAGAAATGAGCGTGGAACCCGCGCCATTTTATCGTGCGGGCGCCTTGTTTTTTGAATCCCGCTTGTATATGTTTATAACCGAATTCATGTGGAATTTCCTCGGTGTTTCCGGGCGTGCGTGGCCAAGCGTTTGGGCCTAAGGCGGCGGTGCTGGTGCGGGGAGGCATCCCGCTCATCCCATTGCAGTAGAGCGATGGTTCGCCTGAAGGGAGAGAGATGAGCCTTGCGGGCCGGGTTGCCCTGGTGACTGGGGCGGGGCGGGGGATAGGCAAAGCCATTGCCCAGGCCTTGGCCGCCAAGGGCGCGGCGGTGGCCGTTCACTACCATGCTTCCCGGGAAGGTGCTGAGAGGCTCGCGGAGGAGATCCGGGCCCGGGGCGGAAAGGCTCTCGCCATCCAGGCCGACGTGAGCAAGCGCGGCGATGTGGAGCGCATGGCCGGGCAGTGCGCCGGAGCGCTCGGCCCGGCCGATATCCTCGTCAACAATGCGCGCCAGCTGGCCAAGGGCAAGCCGTTCATGGACCTCGACTGGGGCGATTACGAAATCCAGATCGATGTCATGCTCCGGGGCGCCTTCAACTGCTGCAAGGCGGTGCTGCCCTCCATGATCCAGCGCCGCTGGGGGCGAGTCGTCAACGTCTTGAGCACGGCCCTGATCGATCACCGCCCCCGCACGAGCGCCTACGGCACGGTCAAGTCCGCGCTCCTGTACTTTTCCCAGAACCTCGCCACCGAGATTGGCCC
>JBBTDR010000584.1:0-1218 GCA_038042665.1 Nitrospinota bacterium | reverse complement strand
CAGCAGACCCTCATCGCGGACGTGAAGGCGCTCCTCGCGGCCGACGGGCTGCCCCAGGAGTTCGGCCTGGAGGAGGCGGACTGCGCCCCCCTGGTGGATGCGGCCCTCGCCCGCTACAGCCAGGACCGCCCCCGCCGCGCCCACAAGGACTACGCGGGGGACGGGGCGGCCTACGACTTCGCCCTCCCCGCCGACTGGGACCGGGCGCTCTCGATCATCGAGGAGGTCGAATACCCCCAGGGGGAGCGGGAACCCATCTACCTCCAGCGGCGGGACTGGACCCTCTACGCGCCGGGGACTTCGCAGGAGAAGCTGCGCCTCCTGCGCGACACGCCCCAGAGCGGGAAGACGGTGCGGCTCTTCTACACCCTGCCCCACGCGGCGGATGGCTCCTCCACCACGGTCCCCCCGAACGACCTCAAGGCCGTGGCCTGGCTCGCCGCCGCCGGGGGCTGCGGCGCCCTCGCCCGGCGCTTCGCCCAGGCCTCGGCGCCCACCCTCGGGGCGGACGCCATGGACCACCAGAGCAAGGCCGCCGAGTACACCAAGCTCGGCCGCGAGCTCGAGCGCGCGTACGAGGATCACATCGGGCGCGCGTCGGGCCCCTCGGGGGCGACGCTGGACTGGGACGAGCGGCTCTCCCAGCGGCGCGGGGACTACCTCACCCACGGCGGCCCGGAGGAGCGGTAGGGGTTCGCATCTGTAGGGGCGACCGGCCGGTCGCCCCTACAAAAGCGAAGGAGAAGGAGGCGGAAGGGCGATGTTCGATGTGACGTGGGACGTGGAGGTCGCGGGCCCCCTCCTCGAAGGGAGAAGGGAGGCCATCCTCTTCGATCTCGCCGAGGAGGCGGTCGCGGACATCGCCGGGCTCCTCCGCGCCGAGGCCGAGGCCCGCGCCCCCGGCGGGGTCACGGGCGCCCTGCGGGGCTCCATCGTGAGCGAGGTGCGCGGAGACACGCTGGAGAGGCTGCGCGGCGAGGTGTTCTCGGAGTCGCCCTACGCCGCCGCCGTCGAGGAGGGCCGCGCGCCCGGGAGCTTCCCCCCTTGGCGGCCGGGGACGCCGCTCCACGCCTGGGTGCGGCGGCGCACCGGGGCCTCGGACCGCGAGGCCGGCCGGGTCTCCTACCTCGTGGCGCGGGCCATCGCCCGCAGCGGCCCCCGGGGGCGGCCCATGTTCCGCGGCGCCCGGGCCGCGCGCCAGGGGGGGGGCGCGGCGCG
>JBBTDR010000583.1:0-8539 GCA_038042665.1 Nitrospinota bacterium | reverse complement strand
GGTTCGGTGGCGCTGTAGAACCCTTGGAGGATGGCCGAATCCATGGCGTCAGGGGCCCAGGATGGTGGGGAGGGGGAGCTGGAACGCGTAGCGGAACATCGCGTAGAGGAGGGCGGTCACCGCCACCGACCAGCCCGCGATGAAGCCGGGCCGGCTCTCCCCGGCCGCCCACATCAAGGCGCCGCAGAGCAATGCCGAGGCAACCAGAAAGCCCAGATAGGGGAGCAGCGCCAGGTAAAGGGCCATGGAGGCGAGGCCCGCCGCCGTCCGGCGGAAGATTTTCCGGTCGGACGCTGGCCTTGGGGATTGGCCCGCCGGGGCCATGAGCCCCTGGATGAGAAGGACTCCCGAGAGGCCGAGGAAGCACCAGGTCAGCACCCACGGGAAAAAGGAGGGCCCCGGCACGTTCCCCACCACGCGCAGGGGGAGCTGCGCGGTCATGTAGGCGTAGATGACCCCCAAGGCGAGGAAGCCGAGGCCTGCCGCGATATTCCTCGTCCGCATGGGAGCCTTGCCGCCTCGTCGTCAACCAGCGCGGGGGCCCGGCCCGGGGCCCCGTCGCCGCTATTTCGGTTTCTGGGTGCGGTAGAGGCCCGCTTCCTTCAGGATGTCCTTCACCACCTTGTCCATCTCGCCGAGATAGGGGTCGAACTCCTTGGAGTCCATCGTCTCGATCGTGAAACCCGCCTTCTGGGCGAGGTCCTGGAAGGACTTGGAATTCGCCGCCGAGATCATCGCCTTGTAGAGCTTCGCCTTGACGTCCGCCGGTGTGCCCTTGGGCACGCTCAGCCCGCGGAAGAGATCGATCACGGCCGCGTAGCCCAGCTCCTTGGCGGTGGGCACGTCCGGGATGAGCGGGTTCCGCTTGGGGCTGGTGATGGCGAGGAGGCGGATCTGCTTGGCCTGGGCCAGCTTGATGACGCCGGTCAGGGGGCCCACCATCGCGTCCACCTCGCCGCTCAGCAGGGAGGAGTTGCGGCGCTGCACCCCCACGGGCAGGTGAATCACCTTGCATCCCGACGCGTTGGCGATGGCCACCGCGGCGATGTGGGTGGTGCTGCCCGGGCCGGCGTTGGCGATCTTGAGGGTGCCGGGGTTCTTCTTGCAGTCCTCGACGAAGTCCTTGAGGGTCCGCCACTTCGCGTCGGCCTTCACGGCGAAGGGCATGGGCTGGTACTCCACCCGTCCGATGTTGTCGAAGGCGTCGTGGTCGAAGGGGACGTTGCCGATGTTCGTGGTGGTGAGGAGGGAGGTGGAGTTCCACATCACCGTGTAGCCGTCGGGCTTCGCGCCCTTCGTCGCCGTGTAGGCGATGGCGCCGCCGCCGCCATCCTTGTTGATGGGCACGACGGGCTGGCCGAGCACCTTGGTCATCTCCTGGGCCAGCAGGCGGCCCTCGATGTCGGCGCTGTCGCCCGCGGCGAAGGGGATGATGAACTCGATGGGTTTCTCGGGATAGGCCGCCCCCGCGGGCGCCGCCCAGCCGCACAGGGCGAGGAAGGCGGCCAGGGCCAGGATCGTTCGAGGTGCCGTCCGCATCGTTCGTCCTCCTTGGCGAGGTTCCGCCCGCGGCCCGCCGGGACGGTGTCAGCCGATCTGGAAACCCGCGCCCACGGCCTCGACCGCCGCCCGCGCGATGGCCTCGTCCTGGGCCCAGTCCCCCCCGCGCACCCCGATCCCCCCGAGGCACTGCCCGCCCACGATGAGGGGGAAGCCTCCCTCCATCGCGGTCCAGCGTTCGGGGCCCGCCGCGAGGGCGAGGCCCAGGGCGTGCAGGGTGTCGAGCGGTTGGGCCTGGGCGCCCTGGGTGGTGGTGGGCCTCTTGTTCGAGGCGGCGCACACCGCCTTGGTGGTCGAGGAGTGGACGGTGTGGAAGCGCCCGCCGTCCATCCGCTCGAGCACCAGAAGGTGGCCTCCGGCGTCCACGATGGCCACCGTGACCGCGACCCGGAACTCCTCGGCCTTGGCGATGGCGGCCGCCAGCATCTGCTTGGCGCCCCGCGTGGTGAGGCGCTGGGCCGGCGCGAAGGGCATGGAGGCGGTTCCCCCGGTTCTTCGGGCCAGCCGCCGCATGGAGGGCCGGTCAAACGGCGCAGGCACCGCCAAGAGTAACGTGAGCCCCCAATCTAGGAGGACCCGCAACACCTTGTCAACCAAAGCTCTCCGTGAAACGTGGCGGCGCGTGGTGTAAGCTGCCTCCGGGCCGCGGGGGTGCGGCCCGGCCAGCCTGGAAGGATGCGCGCATGGGTGTCGAGATGGAACCGAGGGGGCTGCGGCTCTTCCTCGAGGAGATCGCGCGCGAGGGGGGCGAGCTCGCGCTGGGCCACTTCGGCCGGGCGCGGGTGGAGGCCAAGGGCGAGAGCGTCGTCTCCGAGGCCGACCGCGCGGTGGAGCGCCACCTCGTCTCGCGCATCCGCTCCAAGTTCCCCGGCGACTACATCCTGGCCGAGGAGAGCGGGGCGAACGGCCCCGCGCGCCCCGGCCCCGGGACGCGGTGGTGGACCATCGACCCCATCGACGGCACGGGCCCCTACCTCAGCCGGCTTCCCTTCTGGTCGGTCTCGGTGGCCTGCCTGCGCGGCCCGAGGGTGGAGGGCGCCGTGGTCCACATGGCCGCGCTGGGGGAGGTGTTCTCGGCGGTGGAGGGGGAGGCCCCCCTGCGGAACGGCCAGCCGCTCCCCTCCCTGCCGCCGGACCCCGCGGGGAAACACAGCTACCTTTTCGTCCCCTGCCGGGAGGTCGAGGGGCTGGAGATCGGCTTCGGGGGGAGGAAGCTCTCGCTGGCGGCGGCCTCGGTGGCGCTCTCCTACACCGCGGCGGGCTCGGCCTTTGGAACCGTGCTCGAGCCCAACCGCGCCTACGACTTCGGGCCCGCGGCGTTCATCCTCGAGCGCGCGGGGGGCGCGGTGCGCTACCTCTCGGGGGAGGAGATCGACTACGCCGAGCTGGCCGACGGCCGGACCACCCCCGGCCCCGTGGTGGCCGCTCCGGCCGCCCAGGTGGACTGGCTCCGCAAGCAGGTGAGCTGGGGCCGGGCCGCTACATCCACATCCCGGCGCGCTGCATCAGCTGGTCGAGGGTGAAGGAGACCCGGCCGGGCGCCTCCATCGGCGCCATGTGGCCCGAGCCCTCGGCGACCTCGAAAGTCGCGTCCTTCAGCCCCGCGTGCAGATCCCGCATGTCCTGTACCTGGATGAGGCCGTCGAGCTCCCCGGCCAGCACCGCGCAGGGCGCCTGGATCTCCCGCAGGCGGGGGGCCGCGTCCTCGCGGCGCCGCATGGCGTCGAGCAGGGCGGCGATGCCCTCGGGCCGCTGGGACTCGACCACCCGGCGGATCTTCGCCACCCCGCCGGGGCAGGCGGAGGCGTAGGCGGGGGAGAACAGGTGGGGCGCGAAGGCCTGGGCGAAGGCCTCGATGCCCTCGTTGCGCACGAGGTGCATCAGCTCGAGCCGGCGCTTCTGCTGCTCGGGGCTGTCCGCCGACGCGCGGGTGCAGAGGAAGGCCGCCGCCCGCACCTTGAGGGGGTGGCGCAGCGCCAGCTGGGCGAGGACGAACCCGCCCATCGAGAAGCCCGCCACCGCGGCGGCGCCGATGCCGAGCGCCTCGAGCAGCCCGGCCATGTCGTCCGCCATCTGCTCCATCGAGGTCTGCGCGTCCGGGTTCTCGGTCCGCCCCAGGCCGCGCAGGTCGGGGAGGATGAGGCGGTAGCTGCGCGCGAGGGCGTCCACCTGGGCGTCCCATAGGGTGTGGTCCAGCACGAAGCCGTGCAGCAGAAGGAGCGGCGCCCCGCTCCCCGCCTCCTCGTAGCAGATGCGGATGCCGTTGGCGCGGGCGGATTTCATGGATTCCTCCGTCGGTGCGCGGGAGGGCGAAGGGCCCGCGCTCGCCCCATCCTGCGCCGCTCAGGCGTGCCCGTTCCCCGCGTCCAGCAAAAGGGGGAGCCGCACGCTCGGCAGGCCCCCGAGGGCCAGCTCGATCTCCTCGCGCACCCACGGGTGCGGTTCGCTCTCCAGGCGCTCCTCCAGGATGAGGCGGATGGGGCCGCCCGCCGCCCTCCGCCCGACGCGCCCGAGCGCCCAGGCGGCGTGGCCCCGGGCCAGGGTCTCGCGGTGGCGCAGGGCGCGGGCGAGGGGCGCGGCGGCCTCCTCTCCCCCGGTGTTGCCGATGGCCACCGCCACGTTCCGCAGGAAGCCGTCGTAGCGCGCGCGCATGACGGGGGTCCCGCGGTAGCGCTTGTGGAATCCCTCCTCGCTCATCTCCAGGAGGCCGAGGAGGTCTGGCGACTGGGTCCCCGGCCGGGGGGCGAAGCGGGACTCGGCCGCCGGGGGGGCGTCCGCGTTCCAGGGGCAGACTTCCTGGCAGATGTCGCAGCCGAAGAAGTGGCCGCCCACCAGGGGCCGCAGCTCGCGCGGCATCGGGCCGCGCAATTCGATGGTCAGATAGGAGATGCACCGCCGGGCGTCCACCACCCCGGGCGCCACGATCGCCCCCGTCGGGCAGGCCTCGATGCAGCGGGTGCAGGTGCCGCAGTGCTCCTCCCCGAAGGGCGCGTCCGCCGGGAGGGGCCGGTTGAGGAGGAGGACGCCGAGGAAGAAGTAGCTCCCCAGCGCGCGGCTGAGCAGGAGGGAGTTCTTCCCCCGCCAGCCCAGCCCCGCGTGCACGGCGAGGTCGCGCTCGAGGAGGGGGCCGGTGTCCACGTAGCTGCGGCCGTCGAGCCCGGGGTCGATCTCCTTGAGGCCGCGGAGGAGGCGGAGCAGGCGCTTCTTGATGAACTTGTGGTAGTCCCCGCCGTGGGCGTAGGAGGCGATCTTCCCCGGGAGGACGGCGGGCGGGGCCGGCTCCCCCGCCGCGCGGTAGCGCATGGCCACCACCAGGGCGCACCGGGTCCCGGGCCACACCCGCCGCAGGTCGGCCCGGACCTCGGGACGGCGGCGGAGGTAGGCCATCTCGCCCTCGAAGCCCCGGCCGAGCCATTCGCGGTAGCGGCCGTAGGCCTCTCCCAGCTCGGGCGGGGCGATCCCGGCGAGGTCGAAGCCGTTCTGCCGGGCGAGCTCCTTGGCCGTCAGGGCCAGCTCCGCCGGGGAGGGCTCCGCCACCGCCAGGGCATGGGGAGGGTTCACGGGCGCTCCTTCCGCGCGATGCACTGGAGCTGGGCGCGCGCGGTGAGGGTGGTCCCGCCCCCGTCGAGATAGGAGAGGAGAGCGTCCCAGCGC
Source organism: Nitrospinota bacterium (assembly GCA_038042665.1). Classification (GTDB taxonomy): domain Bacteria; phylum UBA8248; class UBA8248; order UBA8248; family UBA8248; genus 2-12-FULL-69-37. The sequence continues at coordinate 3,325 of JBBTDR010000583.1, read as the reverse complement.
CCGTCCTCCCGCCAGCGGGGGACCTTGCGCCCGCCCTCGAAGAATTTCCCGGCGGCCTCGCCGGCCTCCCGGAACTGGAGCACCTCGGTCTCGACGCGCCGGAAGAGGAGGGAGAAGCCCAGGGAAGAGAGAAGGCGCTCGGCTTCCTCCTCGCCCAGGGCGAAGCGGCTCGCGCGGCCGGTCTCTTTCCAGAGATCCGGATGGAGGGCGGCGAAGGCGAAGGCGCCTCCCGGCGGCAGGGCGCGCCAGGCGCGCCCTGCGATGGCGGCGCTCATGCAGAGGTGGGACGTCACCAGGCCGGGGATGCGCCCGCCGAGGAAGGCGCTGTACTCCTCGCCCTCGACGTCGCCGCGCAGGAAGCGGGCTCCCCCGAGACCCAGCCTGGCGGCGTTCTCCCGCGCCGCGGCGAGGGGCGCTTCCTCCCGGTCCACCCCGGTGGACCACCCGGAGGGGAACCAGCGGCAGGCGAGCATCCAGGTCATCCTGCCGCTGCCGCACCCCACGTCCAGGTGTCCGATGCCTTGCGGGAGGAGTTGCCGGAGGGCGGTCAGCCAGGCCTCTCCCATCCGCGCATGGAGGCTGGGGTCCTCTCCGGCGGCGAAGGGCCGGACGCGCGTCTCGCGCTGCCAGGCGGCCGGATGCGGGGAAACCTCCATGGCGTTCTCCTTTCGGCGCCCCGCGCCAGAGGCGGGGGGCGAGGGAACCCCTCTTTCCCGGACGAAGGGGGGATGTTCCGCCCACCCAGCGCGGCGCGCCAGAGGCACGATCTTGGGCGTGGGCTTCCCGCCCTGTCAAGGCGGGAAACCCGCCGGTAGTGTCCTGATTTGGCCGATTCTTGTCATTCCGAGCGCGGCGAGGAATCTGCTTCCCGCCCTGAAAAAACGGATTCCTCGCTCGCGGAGCCTGTCCTGAGCGAAGCGAAGGGCTCTCTCGGAATGACAAGATGAATCCGCCGCAAATTAGGACGCTACCAACCCGCCGCGTGCATTGAAAAACATTGACCTGGGCGGGTCTTGTGGTACCTAATCGGTTCTTCGGGGGCGGTTTCCCGGATTTTCGAGGCGGGGAGAGGAGATGGCCGGAGAGGATCGCCAGCCCTTCCCGGGGGCGGGGGAGAACGTGGACGGCCTGCGCCGCCGCCGGCGGATCTTCTGGGCGGTGGCGGGGGCCGCCCTTGTCCTCGCCGCCGGGGCCTTTTTCTTCTTTGACGAAATCGCCGCGGGTCTCCGCTTCCTCGGGCGGGTCCAGCAGCAGAAGGAGAAGTTCCGGAACTGGATCGGCTCCTTCGGTTCCTGGGCGCCCCTGGTGTTCATCGGGCTCCAGGTGTTTCAGGTGGTCTTCTCCCCCATCCCCGGGGAGCTCACCGGCTTCCTGGGCGGCTATGTGTTCGGCGTGTGGCCCTCGGTGGTCTACAGCACCATCGGCCTGAGCGCGGGGAGCTGGGCCTGTTTTTTCATCGGGAGGTGGCTGGGGCGGCCCTTCGTGGAGAGGTTGATGTCCCGCGCCGTCCTGGACAAATTCGACTTCCTCGTGATGGGCCGGGGGGCGCTGCTCGCCTTTGTTTTTTTCTCCATCCCCGGTTTCCCCAAGGACTACATGTGCTACCTGCTGGGGCTGAGCCCGCTGCGGACGGGCACCTTCCTCATCGTGGCCACCCTCGGCCGCGTCCCCGGCACCCTCATGCTGAGCCTCCAGGGCGCGAACCTCTACGAGGAGAGGTACGGCCTCCTGGTGGGGATTTTCGCCGGGGCCTTGGTGTTGGGCCTGTTCTTCGCCTATTTCGGCGAATCCATCCGGATCTGGCTCCGGAAGAAGGCGGAGCGCGGATCGCCCTGATTCAGGCCGGGCGGCTCAGGTCAGGGCGAGGTAGAGCAGGACGAGCGGCGTCGTGACCAGGCTGAGCGCCGTCCCGGTGAAGACGATCGAGGCCGTGAGCGGCCCCTCCTCCCCGTAGCGCTCCGCGAACACGTAGTTGAGCACGGCCGGCGGGCTCGTGGAGACGAGGAATAGGGCCGCCCGGCCCGTCCCCTCCAGCGAGAAGGCGTGGGCGAGCCCCCAGGCGGTGGCGAAGCCCAGCCCGAACCTCAGCCCCGCGGTGAAGAGGCTCAGCCGCAAGTCCGAGATCCGGATCGAGCGCAGCCGGTAGCCCAGGGCGAACAGCTCCAGCGGGAACATCCCCCGGCCCGCCAAGTGGGTGAAGCTGAGGAGGAAGGCGGGGACCGGAAGGGCGAGCAGGGAGGCGAGGATCCCGGCGGCCGAGGCGTAGAGGGCGGGCATCCGCAGGGGCTCGGCCGCCTGGGAGCGGCCGCCGTGGAGCGTGATCCCCAGGGTGAAGACGATGAAGATGTTCGGGATGGAGAGGAGCACCACCTGGGCCAGCCCCTGCTCCCCGAAGGCGAGGAGGGCCAGCGGGTAGGGGAGCGTCACCGTGTTCATGAGCATGATCGCGGGCACGAAGGCGCGGGCGCGGATGCCCGCCGCCCGGCGGACTCCCGCCGCGATGGCCCCCGGGATGAGCTGGATGGCGAGCGAGAACCCCGCCGCCCGGAGCAGGTCCCCCCACACGATGTGCTGGCGGGCGAGGGAGTCGAACATGAGGGCGGGCGCGAGAAGGAAGATGACGATCTCGGCGATGAACCTGGGGTCGGTCCTCCGCCAGCGGCCGTAGGCGTAGCCCGTCCCCATGAGGGCCAGGACGGGGAACATAATCTCCGCGACGCGAAGGAGATGGGTCATGGCGCCTTTCGTCGGGGGGCCTGGGGCGCCCGGTGGCGCGGGGGCGAGTATAGCGGCGGCCTTCCGGCGGGCACAAGGAAGGCGGGCCGCGTTGCGGCCCCGGCCCGCCGCGGGATAGCCTGGGGGTCCACCTCGGAGCCGGGGCCGCGCGCCGCCCGGCGAGTTTCACGCGCATCTTCCTCGGGGAGACGGGTTCATGCCGATCATGGATCACTTCGGTTACGCCGTGCGGAACGCGGACGAGAAGCGGGGGCTGATGGAGAAGCTGCTCGGGTTCAAGTTCCTCGAGCGCAAGGTGTACGAGCGGCCGGGGAACACCGCCACCCTCGACTTCTACGAGTGCCAGGGCGGCGTGCTCGAGCTGGTGCAGAACAGCAGCCCCGACACCCCGATCAACAAGTTCGTCGCCGCCCGCGGCGAGGGCCTGCACCACGTCTGCTTCCGGGTGGACGACATCCGCGCCACCATGGCCGATTGGGAGGCCCAGGGGGTGAAGTTCAACATCAAGCCGCCCCTCTTCGGCTCCCGGGGCGGACTGCTCACCTTCGCCGACGCCTCGACCACGGGCGGGCTCGCCATCGAGCTCGTC
>JBBTDR010000582.1:0-5081 GCA_038042665.1 Nitrospinota bacterium | reverse complement strand
TCCCCAGGAATCTTCCCGGGCTCAGGGTGCGCTTGGGGTCGTACTCGCGCTTGATCCGGCGCATGAGGTCGAGCGAGGCCGGGTCGAGGCCGTCCTCCCCCCAGACCGCCACCGCCTCGCGCAGCTCGGTGGGGCCGGCATCCAGGCGCACGTGCACCGCGCGGCCCCGGGAGGGGTCCGCCCCCGCCCGGCAGAGGGCGGCGAAGGCCTCCCACGCCGCCCGGGGCTCGACCCCGCGCTCCTCGGGGGCGAGCCAGGCGCGCAGCACCCCGCTCCCCGCGTGGGCGCCGATGGCGTGGCGGAACCCCCCCCTCCGGGCCGCCTCGGCCGCCGCCCGGGCGAAGCGGGGGAGCTCATCCGCCCGGGCCGAGGCCCGCACCGCGAGCGCGTCCTCCCGGGCGAAGTCCCCGCCCGGCTGATCCGCCAGGGCCGCGCCCAGGCGCTGGGTCTCCTCGTCATCCAGCCGGCGGAGCTCCTGGCCCCCTTCCCGGGAGAGGAGGGCCTCGAAGCGATCCAGCTGGTCGGCCAGGCCCTCCTCGAAGTCCCCGAAGGCGGCGGCGAGGCACCAGGGCCCCGGGAGGGGGTAGCGCTCCCCCAGCGCCGCGATGCGCCCGGCATCCACGGCCTCCACCCAGAGGGGGAAGAGGGGGAGCGCCATGAGCCGTCCCGCCGCGGCGAAGGCCGCCTCGGCCGTGGCGAAGCCCGCCGCCCGGGCCCCGGTGCGCTCGGGGGCCTTGTAGAGCCGCACCGCCAGCTCGGTCACCACCGCGAGGGTGCCCCAGCTCCCCGCGAGCAGGCGGTTCATGTCGTAGCCCGTCACGTTCTTCACCACGAGGGCGCCGTAGGTGTGGGTGGCGCCGCCGGCGAGGGCGGCCCGCAGCCGCATCACGCGGTCCCGCGCCCTCCCCCACCGCACCCGCATGGGGCCCGAGCGCTCGGCGATGATGGCGCCCCCGACGGTGGCGCGGCCCGGGTGGGGGGGGTCGAGGCCCGCCGTCTGCCCCTCGGGGGCGGTGAGCCGGTTCAGGGCCTCGACGGTCATGCCGGGCTGGACGACGGCGGTGAGGTCCTCCTTGAGGAAGTCCACCGCCCCCGCCATGCGCTCGGTCGAGAGGGCCACCTCGTAGCGCTCGGGGGGATAGCCCGCCCGCCGGCCCGTGCCCCCGCCCCAGGGGACGACGCCCAGGCCCGCCTCGTCCGCCCGGGCGAGGAGGCGCGCGGCCGCCTCGTGGCCCGCGGGGCGGGCGATGAGGGAGGGGGTCCGGCCGCCCAGGGCGTACATGCCCGTCCCCTCCCCAGAGAGGAGGCGCGGGTCGCCGGTGTCGGACTCCACGGCGCGGGCGAAGGCGTCGAGGGAGGCGGGCATGGCGTCCTTACTTGGAGAAGGCGGCGGCGAACCGGGGGGCGCCGCCGGGCTGGGCGATGGGGAAGTCCACCCCGTCCCCGGGAAACACCTTGCCGGGGTTGAAGAGGCCCCCGGGGTCCACGGCCCCGCGCATGCGCTCCATGATGGCGAGGGTGGCCTCGTCGAACTGGTCGCGCATCTCGCGCTTTTTCTCGATGCCGATGCCGTGCTCGCCGGAGAGCACCCCGCCCGCCCGGATGCAGGCCCGGAGCACCTCGGCCCCGCACTCGACGGCGCGCTCGGTCTCCCCGGGCACGCGGTCGTCGAAGAGGACGTTGGGGTGGAGGCTGCCGTCCCCGGCGTGGAAGACGTTAGTGATGCGGAAGCCGTAGCGGGCGGCGATCCGGTCGAACTCCGCCAGCACCTCGGCGAGCTTCGAGCGCGGGACGGTGCCGTCCAGGCAGTAGAAGGCCGGGGCGATGGCCCCGAAGGCGCCGAAGGCCTTCTTCCGGCCCATCCAGAGGCTCTCGCGCTCGGCCTCGCTCTGGGCGAGGCGGAAGGAGGAGCAGCCGTTCTTCATGCAGATGCCGTGGATGAGCGTCTCGAGGGGCCGCATGGAGGACGGGAGGCCGTCCAGCTCGATGAGGAGGACGGCCCCCGCGTCCCTCGGGTAGCCCGCCTGCATCACCTTCTCGATGGCGCCGATGGTGTAGCGGTCCATGAGCTCCATGGCGGCGGGCACGGCCCCGGCGGCGATGACCTCGCTCACGGTGCGGCAGGCCTCCCCCACCTCCCGGAAGCAGGCGAGCATGGTGCGCACCCCCTCGGGGTTGGGGGTGAGGCGGAGGGTGAGCTCGGTGATGACGGCGAAGGTGCCCTCCGAGCCGATGAAGAAGCCGCGCAGGTCGAGGCCGGGGGACTCGTCCCCGTCTGAGCCTAAGCGGACGGCGTCCCCCGAGGCGAGCACCACGGTCATCCCCAGGATGTGGTTGGTGGTCATGCCGTACTTGAGGCAGTGGGCCCCGCCCGAGTTCTCGGCGGCGTTCCCCCCGATGGTGCAGGCCATCTGGCTGGAGGGGTCGGGGGCGTAGTGGAAGCCGCGCGGCAGGGTCTCCCGCGAGAGGTGGAGGTTCACCACCCCCGGCTGGACCCGGGCCAGGCGGTTCGCGTAGTCGATCTCCAGAATCTGGTTCATGCGCACGAAGACGGCGAGGACGCCTCCGGGGGCGGGGGTGGCGCCCCCCGAGAGGCAGGTGCCCGCCCCGCGCGGGATGAGGGGCACCCCCGCCTCGCGGCACAGGCGCACGACCTGCTGGACCTCCCCGGTGTCCGCCGGCAGCACCACCGCCGAGGGCTGGCCCTTGTAGATGGTGAGGGCGTCGCAGTCGTAGGCGCGCAGCGCCACCGGGTCGGTGTGGATGTAGTCCTCCCCGACGGCCGCGGTGAGCTTCTGGATGAGGGTGGCCTGGGCCATCGAAGCATCCCTTCGCGGCTATCCGAAGCCGGGAAAAACCCGTAGAGTGGGGACGCATTATAGCCCCCCGGGACGCGGAGCCCAAGCGGGGCCGTGTCCCGAAAAAGAAGGCCGCCAGGGTCATTCGTAGGGGCGACCGGCCGGTCGCCCCTACATGTGCGATCGGAGCAGGGGCCGCGTCTCCGCGAAGAGGCCGCCGGGATTCCAATGCAGGGGCGCACGGCCGTGCGCCCCTACGAGAACCATCCGCCCGGTGTGAGGGCGCAGGGGCGGTTCGCTAACCGCCCCCGCGGCGAATCGAATCTCGCATCTTCATGGATGCACAAGAGGAGGAAGCGTGCCCGGCCGTCCCCCCTTGCCCGTCTCCTTCTACTACGGCTGGGTGATCGTGGCCCTGGCGTTCTGGACCATGGCCTTCACCATCACCTCCCGCTTCGCCTTCGGCATCTTCCAGGTGCCCCTCATCGCGGAGTTCGGCTGGGGCCGGGGGGCGCTGGGCGGGGCCTACGCCCTCATGCTGATCGTCTACGCCATCGTCTCGCCCTTCATCGGCAGCATCTTCGACCGCCGGGGCCCGCGCGCCGTCGTCCCCTTGGGCTCAGCCCTGGTGGGGGCCGGGCTCGCCCTGGGCTTCTTCGTCTCGGAGCTCTGGCACATGTACGCCTTCACCGGCCTCGTCATGGGGATCGGCTCGGCGATGAGCGGCTTCGCCCTGAACAGCGCCATGATGCCCCGCTGGTTCCAGCGCAAGCGGGGGGCGGCGACCGGCATCGCCCTCTCGGGGAGCGGGGTCGGCATCCTCCTCCTCATTCCCGCGATCGAGCGCCTGATCGCCGGGGCGGGCTGGCGGGCGGCCTACCTGGCCTTCGGCCTCCTCGTCCTGGCGGGCTTCGCCCCCGTGCTCGGGCTCCTCCTGCGCGACCGGCCAGGCGACGTGGGCCAGGCGGTGGACGGGCTGCCCCCCGCTCCCGGCCCCGCCCCCCTCCCGGAGACGGGCCACGCGGTGCCCCTGCGCCAGGTGCTGGCCGGGGTGCGGGGGGAGCGCAACTTCTGGGCGCTGGCGGCCATCGTCTTCTTCCTCGGGCTCGGCAACAACACCATCCTCAGCCAGCTCCACATCTACCTGGTGGACGCCAAGTTCACGACCGCCTCCTCCGCCCTCATCTTCGGCTCGGTGGGGGCCATCCGGATGGCGGGGAGCATGATCCTCGGCTGGGCGAGCGACCGCATCGGGCGCCCGCGGGCCCAGGCCGCCGCCCTCGCCATCACGGCGGCGGGGCTGGCCATCCTCCTCCTCCTCCCGGCGCTGGGGAGCCCGCCCTGGATGGGCTGGCTCTTCGCCCTCGTCTTCGGAATCGGGATGGGCGGGACGGGCACCTGCCACTCCGCCATGGCGGCGGACAGCTTCGGGGGCCGCTCCTTCGGGGCCGTGATGTGCCTCTTGGAGATCGCCTTCGGGGTCGGCGGGGCGCTGGGCCCGCCGCTCGCGGGGCTGCTCTTCGACTGGACGGGGAGCTACCGGATCCCCTTCAGCTTCATCCTGGCGGGGCTGGGCGCGGCGCTGTGCGTGGCGCTGTTCGTGTACGAGCCGCCGGCGAGGCGGCCAAACGTCTCGTAGGGGCGGCTCCCTGTGGCCGCCCATGTCCGAGGGCAGGCGTCGAATCCGGGGCCCCCGCGCAGCGCGCGGCGCGGGGCGGGGGGGCTTGCCCCTACATAAGGCCCTCTCCCGCGAATCCGGCCTCCGCCGCGGAAGTGCCCCTGCCTCACCCCGTGTACTCGACGATGTGCATCCCCAGGCCCCAGCGGTCGCCGACGTAGGCGAGGCCGGTCGAGCGGTCCACGAAGACGTCGTTCGACTGGGGGCAGAACCTCTCCGCGTCCCCGGCCGGGACGTAGTAACCCGCCTCCTTGGGCTGGAAGGGGTTGGACCAGTCCACGATGCGCAGGCCGCCGTTGTACCAGACGATGTAGACCAGGTCCTCCCGCCGCATGTCGAGCCAGACGTTGTGGGCCCCGTAGCGGGCCCCCGTCTCGCACCAGCTCATGTCCCGGGGGCGCATGGAGACGGGGTCGATCTCGGCGGGGTGGTAGGTGCTGATGGGGAGAGGGTGGAGGGGGTTGCGCAGGTCGTAGAAGGTGACGAAGGCGGGCGGGTGGGCGCAGTTCAGGGTGACGCACTCGGTCGTGACGACGGCGAACTCCCCGCCCGGGGGCACCAGGAAGGTGTGGTAGGCCCCGGGCCAGCCGTGGGTCTCGTGGGGG
>JBBTDR010000581.1:0-3447 GCA_038042665.1 Nitrospinota bacterium | reverse complement strand
GGGCCGGACCGCGGCTTCGTCTTCCAGTCGTTCGCGCTCTTTCCGTGGAAGACGGCGCTGCAGAACGTCACCTTCGGCCCCAAGATGCGGGGGGTGCCGCGCGAGGAGCGGGAGCGGATCGGCCGCGAGTACCTCGGCCTGGTCGGGCTCGCGGGCGCGGAGGGGCGCTACCCGGCCGAGCTCTCCGGCGGGATGCAGCAGCGCGTGGGGGTGGCGCGGGCGCTCGCCAACAGCCCTGACCTCCTCCTGATGGACGAGCCGTTCGCGAGCGTGGACGCCCAGACGCGGATGACGCTCCAGGAGGAGCTGACGCGCATCTGGCAGGAGCGGCGGCCGACGATCCTGTTTGTGACTCACGATGTCGAGGAGGCGGTGTTCCTCGCCAACCGGGTGATCGTTCTCTCGAGCGCCCCCGGGCGGGTGCTGGCAGAGCTCCCGGTCCCCCTGCCCCGGCCGCGCGTCTGGGCCCCGCTGGTGGAGGACCGGGACTTCAAGGCGCTCGTGGCCCGCGTCCTGGGGATGGTGAGGGCGGCGTGAGGCTCCTGCGCGCGCTCGTGGCCTCGCGACGGGGACGCATTGTGTTGGCGGTGGTGACGTGCTATCTCGTCTGGCAGGGATGGCTGACGTTCCGGGCCCCTGGCAAGATCGCGCCGGGCCTGGGGCGGGCCGTCGGCCCGGTGGACGTCCAGGTGACACTCCGCTTCCCGCCCGAGCGTTTCCACGTGCTGGTCTTCCAGCGGTTCGGCCGGGTGTCGGGGACGGAGGAGAACCGGGTGGAGCTGCGGGGGGTGCGGCCGTCGGAACTGACGGCGGTCGCCCGCCCCTACTGGGTGGCCCGGGTGGAACCGATCGAGACCGACCAAGGGAGGGAGCGGAGATGAGAACCGTGTGTGCGCTGATCCTCTTGGGGCTGACGGCGTGGCCCCTCCAGGCCCTGGGGCAGGCGAGGCCCGCGCCGATCAAGGTGAAGGCCGGCATCGTGGCGGCCATCGACCAGCTCGGCGTGCCGATCGCGCTTGAGCGCGGCTTCTTCGAGAAGTGGGGGCTGGAGGTCACGATCGCGCGCCCGTACGCGACGGGCGTGGACCAGCTGAACGCGCTCCAGGCGGGGGAGGTCCAGCTCGGACAGGTCGGCGTCCCGATGATCGGCGCGGTCCTCCGCGGGATGGACCTCGTGATCCTCGGCAACTACACCGGCAGCGCCGCCAGGCTGGGCTCGGACTCGACGATGGCCCTGGTGGGGCGGGAGGGGTCGGGCATCGCCAAGGGGACCCTGAAGGATCTGCGCGGCAAGCGGATCGCCGCCTCGTTCGGGACGATCAACCACCTCTACATCCTGGCGCTCCTGGAGAAGGCGGGGCTCACGCCCCAGGACGTCTCGCTCGTCAACACGCCGCCCCCCGATATGACGGTGGCGCTCCTGGCCAAGGGGATCGACGCCTTCAGCGCCTGGGACCCCTGGCCCATCGTGGCAACGCGGGACGTGCCCGGCGCCTACGAGGTGATCCGGGGCGGCCAGGCGATCAGCTTCCTCGGCTTCAACGTGGGGATCCGCTCCTGGGTGGAGCAGAACGCCGAGACCGTCGAGCGCTTCCTGGCGGCGTGCGCGGAGGCGGACAAGTGGATGCGGGGCAACCCAAAGGCCGCGGCGGCGGTGGCGACGCGCTGGATCCCCGGGCTCAAGCCCGAGGTGGCGGAGGCCGCCATGCAGTACAACATCGAGCAGGTGGACCGGCGCCTCAGTGCCCACAACTACCGGGCGCTCTGGAGCGCCCAGGACCGGCTCCACCGTCTGGGGTTCATCAAGGGGACCTTCGACGTCAACAAGCACGTCGCGCCCCGCCCCATCCTGAAGGTGATGAAGGAGCACCCCGAGCTCTTCGCCGATCTCCCCCCGATCCCTGCTGCCGCCGCCCTGACCCCCGGCTTCGTGTTCAGGCCCTAGTCCCGGTGCGCGGGAGCGGCGCCCATGGGGTGAAGCAGCGGGGGTATTACACGCTCCTCTCCTGGGGGACGATCGCGGGCGTCCTCCTGCTCTGGTATGCAGTGACGGCGCTGGGAATCGTCAAGCCGTTCATCCTCCCCTCGCCGGCCGACCTCGGCCGCGAGTTTCTCGCGCTCCTGGCCCGGGGGTACGCCCAGAAGCCGCTCAGCGAGCACGTGCTCTCGAGCCTCGCCCGAACCTTTACGGGCCTGGGGCTGGGGCTCGCGGTCGGGATCCCGCTTGGCCTTCTCATGGGGGCGAACCGCACCCTCTTCGCCATCCTCTCTCCCGTCTTTTCCTTCATGCGGCCGATCCCGCCGATCGCCTTCATCCCGCTGATGATCCTGTACTTCGGCATCGGCGAGTTCTCCAAGGTCTTCCTGATCTTCATGGCCGCCCTTTGGTACGTCGTGCTGAACGCCTCCGCGGGCGTGCGTGCGATCCCTCTGGATCTCCTCCGCGCCGCGCAAAATCTGGGCCTCACGCAGGCCCAGATCTTCCGCCACGTGATCTTCTGGGCGGCGCTGCCGCACATCATGACCGGGGTGAAGACCGCCACGGCGATCTCGTGGGCGATCGTCGTGGCGGCCGAGCTCATCGCCGCCCAGGCCGGCCTCGGCTTCCTCGTGATGGACGCGGCGACGTTCTTTCGCGTCCCCGACGTCTACATCGGGATCATCATCATCGGTCTGATCGGTCTCACGCTGGAAGCGATCACGCGCGTCCTGGAGGTCTCCCTCCTCCACTGGCAGGGGCGATGACTGCGCTCATCGAGCTGACTGGCGTCGGAAAGGTCTTCGAGCCGCTCCACCGCGGGCAGGCGCCGGTGAGCGCGCTCGAGGAGGTGGACCTGGCTGTCGCCCCGCGTGAGATCGTGGCGGTCATCGGGCCCTCGGGGTGTGGGAAGACGACCGTCCTGAACCTGCTCGCCGGATTCGAGCGCCCAACCGCGGGGACAATCCGGGTGGGCGGCGAGCCGCTCGGCCCGCCTGGACCGGATCGCTCGCTGATCTTCCAGTCTCCGGCCCTCTTCGCCTGGCTCACCGTGCAGGAGAACGTCGTCTTCGGCCCCAGGCACCGCGGCGAAGCGCCGGCGGACTATCTCCCGCGCGCCCGGGACCTGATCGGCGCCGTTGGCCTCGAGGGGTGGGAGCGCCACTACCCCTACCAGCTCTCGGGCGGGATGCGCCAGCGGGTCCAGCTCGCCCGCGCGCTGATCAATCGGCCGGCCGTGCTCCTGATGGACGAGCCGTTCGGCGCCCTCGACGCGCAGACGCGCGCGCGGATGCAGGAGCTGCTCCTCCACATCTGGGGGGTCTATCACCCCACCCTGCTCCTCGTCACCCACGACGTGGAGGAGGCGATCCTCCTATCCCATCGCGTGTACGTGATGACGAAGGCCCCGGGGCGCATCAAGCTCACCCTGACCGTCCCCTTCGCGGCGCCGCGGAGCCTCGACCTGG
>JBBTDR010000580.1:0-9885 GCA_038042665.1 Nitrospinota bacterium | reverse complement strand
GAATCCCGCGCTAGACCTGCTTCCGCCCGGCCTCGGCGTGGGCCTGGGAGCCGGCCGGGGCGCCGTTCGGCCCCTGCGGAGCCGCGCCGTTCCCCCCGCCCTCTTGCAGGCCGCTCATCTCGGCGAAGGCCTGGACGGCCGCGGCCGTCTGGCCCGGACGCCACCATTCCAGGAAATCCACCCACAGCGAGAAGAGCGCCGGGATCATCACCAGGGTGAACATCGTCGAAACCGAGAGCCCGCCCAGGATGGCCGCGCCCGACAGGCTGCCCAGGAAGAGGAGCAGCACCGCCACCGCCAGCGCGCCGCCGATGTAGATGTTGTCCGTCACCAGCCCGCGCGCCTGGTAGCGTCAATTGCCCAGGTCTGTTGGATTCGGTCGGGTTGCTGGACGGGACGGGATTTCCGTTCCAGGGGGGCGCCGCCATCGTGCGTGGCCGCCCGCGGCCGGGAGGCTTTCCGCCGGGCGTCCGTTCCATCTCACCGAACCCGCGGCCCTCTCGTCACGGAGAGCACCGGGGCCCCGTCCCCGTCCGCAGCGGCGTCGGCCGGGACGACCCGCGAATGCTTTGAATGGAAGAAAGACGTGCGGTCCAGCACCTTCTCCTGAAACTGCTCCAGGTACAGGTAGATGACCGGGGTGATGTACAGGGTGATGAACTGGGACACCACCAGCCCCCCGACGATGGTCAGCCCGAGGGGCCGGCGAGAGGCTCCGTCGGCCCCGAAGCCCACCGCGATGGGGACCGCGCCGATGACCGCGGCGAGGGTCGTCATGATGATGGGCCGGAAGCGGTCCATGCTCGCGTCGTGAATGGCCCTCTCGGCCGATTCGCCCGCCTCCAGGCGATGAATGGCGAAGTCAACGATCAATATCCCGTTCTTCTTGACGATCCCCATCAACATGAACATGCCAACGAACGCGTAGAGCGACGCCTGCTCCCGGAACAGATGCAGCGTCAGGAGCCCCCCCACGAGCGCCGGTGGAAGGGTCGAAAGCACCGTGAGCGGGTGGACGTAGCTTTCATAGAGGATGGCCAGGATCACGTACATCACGAAGACGGCCAGCAGCATGAGGAAGGTCAGGCTGGTGATCGTGTCGCGGAACGTCAGCGCTTCGCCCTGCAGGCTCGCGCGCACGGTCGGCGGCACGACCTCCGCCGCGGTCTTGCCGATGAAGTCGGTGGCGTCGCCAATCGCTACCTCGGGCCTGAGGCTGAAGAAGATCGTGACGCTCGTGAACTGGTTCAGGTGGTTCACCGCCTGAGGACCCAACCCGATCTTCCAGCTGACCAGCTCGCGCAGCGGGATGAGGTTCTTACCATCGTCGGACTTGATGTACAGAAGCGAGAGATCATCGGGCTCCGAGCGGGCGGCGTCCTTGACCTCCAGGATGACCTGGTACTGGTCGGTGGGCTCCTTGATCAGGTAGAGGTAGTTTTGCGAGTAGGCGTTTCTCAGGAGGGAAAGGATCCGCGCCTCCGAAACCCCGTACGTCTTGGCCTGGTCGCGCCGGATGTGGATGTCGAGGTTGGGCGTGTTGCGGAAATAGTCAGAGGAGAGGGTCTCGAATCCCGGATACTCCCTCAGCTTCTCCATGAGCCTCGTGGACACGCTGTAGACCTGGTCAGGGTTCACCCCGGACACAGAGAAGGCGTACTGCCCCTGGTTCCGGTTCGTCGCTCCCGTGCTGATTTCCAGGACCGGGCGGGGGCGCATGAACGGCAACAAGCCCGGGATGACGCGCAGCTCGTCCATCATCCGGCCGGCAACGGCTTGAATGGGCGCGCGCTCCTCGGGCGGCTTGAGGAAAGCGAGGAGCAGCCCCTGGTTGGAGGAGAGGAACGTGTTGTTCCCCGTCATCGTGAAGGTGGCCCGGACGCTGGGATCCTGCCGGAGCATTTCGGAGGCCTGGTCCTGGAGGCCCCACATCTGTTCGGGAGAGGAGCCCTCCTGCCCGATCATGATGCCCCAGATGAAGCTGCTGTCCCCCGTGGGGAGAAAAGCCTTGGGAATGAGCACGAAAAGCCAGACCGTGCCGGCCATGCAAGCGACCCAGGTCAGGGCGGAGATCCACCGGCGCTGCAGGAACCACCAGAGCGACGAACCATAAAAGGCGAGCACCCGCTTCTCGGCCCCGCCGACCACCCGTTCCATCCACGTCTGCTTGGCACCCTTGCCCCGGTCCTTGAGCAGCCTGGCGCACATGAGCGGAGTGAGCGTCAGCGACACGAGGCCCGACGCCAGGATCGAGACCACGATGGTGACAGCGAACTCGCGGAAGATGCGGCCCACCAGCCCGGGCATGAACACGAGGGGGATGAACACCGCCGCGAGCGAGATGGTCATCGAGAGGATGGTGAAGCTGATCTCCTGGGCGCTGTTGATGGCCGCCTCGAGCGCCCGCTCTCCATGCTCCATCCGGCGCACCGTGTTTTCCAGGAACACGATGGCGTCATCCACCAGGAACCCGATGGCCAGGGTGAGCGCCATCAGCGACAAGTTATCGAGGCTGTATCCCAGCAGCCGCATCACCACGAAAGTGAGGAGGAGCGACAGCGGGAGCGCCGCGGCGGGGATCAGGGTGTCCGTGGCCCGGCCCAGGAACATGAAGATCACGGCCACCACCAGAATGAAAGCGATGACGAGCGTCTCCTGCACGCCCATGATGGAATTCACGATGGTCTGCGAGCGGTCGTGGATCGGCACGATGCGCACCGACCCCGGCAACTCCGCCCGGATGAGCGGCAACAGGTCCCGGACGCTCCTGGCCACCTCCACGGCGTTGGCGCCAGCCTGGCGGTAGACCGCCACGACGACCGTGGCCGACGGCGCAGGGAAACCCCGGATCCAGAACCGCATGTTGATCCGCTCGTCCTGGACCGAATCGCGAACCTGGGCCACGTCTCGGAGATAAACGGGGGCGCCATTTTTAGCGCCGACGATCAAGTCGCTATACGCCTGTGCGCCCGCGAGCTGGCCCAGGGGCCGGAGCAGCAATGTGCCCGCCGCCCCGTCGAACTGGCCCGCACCAAGGTAGCTGGTGCCGTTCTTTACAGCGGTGACCAAGTCGTCGACGGAAATGTTGCGGGCCCACATCGCCGACGGGTCGGCCTTGATGCGGATGGCGGACTTGGTGCCGAACACGTTCACGCGACTCACGCCCGGCAGAATGCTGATCCGCTGGCCGGCCTGTGTGCTCGCGTAGTCGTAGAGCTGGCCCGGCGTGACCGAGTCGCTCGTGAGCGCGATGTACAGGATCGGCTGGTCGTTGGGGTTGGTCTTGGAAAAGGTCGGCGGCGATGGCAGGTCGGAGGGCAGGCTGCCCGTCGCCTGGGTGATGGCCGTCTGCACATCCGTGGCGGCGGCGTCGATGCTCTTGTCCAGGGCGAATTGGAGTGTGAGACTGGTGTTCCCCTGGGTGCTTCTGGAGGTCACCAGCTCCAGCCCGTTGATCTGCATGAACTGCCGCTCAAGCGGCGTAGCGATGTTGTTCGCCATCGTGTCGGGGCTCGCGCCCGGATAACCCACCTGTACCTGGATGACGGGATAATCCACCACCGGCAGGTCGTTGACCGGTAGCTGCATGTAGCTGAGCACGCCGAAGAAGATCACGGAGACGGTCAGGACCGTCGTCATCACCGGCCGGCGGATGAAGGGTTCCGAAAGATTCATGAACCACCCCCCTTGCCCGTCGCGGGCGCGGCACCCGAGGTGCGTGGCGCTTCGACGCGAACCTTCCCCCCCGGAGTCACCGCGATCTGGCCGCTGACGACCACCCGCTCGCCGGGCTTGAGCCCCTGTTCCACGACGACCAAACCCCCCTGCCGCTGGCCCGGGGTCACGTGCCGTAGCTCAGCCGTGGAATCCTCCTTCACGACGTAGACAAATGGCCCCTTGGCCGACATCTGCAACGCGACGGTGGGGACGAGCACCGCATCCCGGAGCGTGCTCAGGACGAGGCGGATCTTGACGAACCGCCCCGGCCAGAAGAGGTGAT
The DNA here is from genome assembly GCA_038042665.1 of Nitrospinota bacterium. Lineage (GTDB taxonomy): Bacteria > UBA8248 > UBA8248 > UBA8248 > UBA8248 > 2-12-FULL-69-37. Next base: position 5,885 of record JBBTDR010000580.1, on the reverse strand, counting down.
CGCCGTTGGGGATCGTGGCGCGGAGTTTCACCGTACCCGTGGTGTCCTGAACGGAGTTGTCGAGGAACGTGAGCTCGCCCCCGCGCGCATTGTCCGGCTCATCGGGGAGCCGCACCTCGACCCTCAGCGCGCCCTTCGCCATGTACTTTTGCACGGCCAAGAGGTCGTTCTCGGTAACGGTGAAGTCGACATAGAGCGGGTTCAATCGCTGGATCACCAGCAGAGGGGGCCCGCTGCCTGGGTTGACCACGTTCCCGACGTCCACGAGCCGCTGGCCGGCCCGCCCATCAATGGGAGAACGGATGGAGCAGTACTCGAGATTCAGCCGGGCGATCTCGACCGCGGCTTGGCCCTGGACAACTTGGGCCTCGGCCACATCAACGGCGTTCTTCCTCGTGTCATAGTCCGACTTGGTGATGGTTTTCGATGGGATCAAGTTCTCGGCGCGGGCGAACTGGATCTTGGCCAGCTCCAGTTCGGCCTTTCGCTGGGCGAGGGTGGCCCTGGCCGCCTCAAGCTGGGTCCGGTATAGCCGCGGATCGATGGTGAAGAGCAGGTCCCCGGCTTTTACGTCGGCGCCGTCGGCAAAATGGATCTCGGTGATTCGCCCCGAGACCTGAGGCTGGATAGAAACCACCTCGCGCGCGGCGCACTTGCCGATCGCGTCGAGGTAGACAGGCATGTCCCGCGTGACTGCCGCGGAAACGGATACCGGCGCAGGCGGTAGCTGGAGCGCCGCAGGAGCCTTCTTCTCGCACCCGGCGAAGCCGAGGGCGATCGCGCAAACAGCCAGCGCGCGCAGGGGGGATGACAAGGCGTATCTTCGGCCCGTGACCGAAGTCCTCCAGCGGCAAGAGGGGCGGGGGGCCTTCCCCCCGCGTCCGCGGACGGGAGGCGCCCCGCAAGAGGCCGCATCATCCCAAAGGAGGCCCCATCCGCGCAACCGCGAGGAAATTCAAAGACGCGCGCCGGGGATTTCCCGGAGCGGCGCGAGGGGCGCCCGGCCCGCCGCATCGGCGGTCCGCATGGGATGAACGGCGCGGGAGTTCCCCCCTCCCCATTCTGTCCTTGAACCCGCTCCCCCTGGGGCCCATAATGGGCCGTTCCGCCAAATCCGGTTGCTGAATCTCCTCGCCCCGCGAGACCCATCGCCCCGAACGGATTCCCTCATGCGCATCGTGCTCGCCGGCCACAACATCGACATCGAGATCCTCCGCCACCTCAAGACCCAGATCCTCGAGCCGGTCGCCTCGGGGTGGGAGGAGGGCCGGCTGGACGGGATGAGCGAGGCCGAGCTGCGCGTCCAGGCCGCCGAGCTTCAGCGGCGCGCGGCGGATTTCCTCGGCCGCGACAACCTCACCCCCGAGCCCATCAGCGCCGCCTACGCCCGCATCAGCCGCGACCCCCGGCCCCTGGACGAGCTGCGGGCGGTGGCGCGCGGGGAGGTGGAGAAGGCCCGCAAGAGCAACCAGACCATCATCTTCGAGTACGGCCACAGCTCGGTGGCCGAGCACGCCTGCTTCAACATCGACGTGATGGGGGTGAGCCGCTACGCCGTGGAGGAGGTCGAGAAGTTCCGCCTCCTGGCCTACACGGAGAAGAGCCAGCGCTATATCCTCCTCGCGGACGACTTCGTCATCCCCCCGGAGATCGAGGAGGCGGGCCTCAAGCCCCTCTTCGTCCAGACCATCAAGGCCCAGAACGCCTGCTACCACCGGCTCTACGGGAAGCTGCGGCCCTGGGTGTTCGGCCAGAACCCCGGCCTCGCCGCCTCGAAGAAGAACCACAAGACCCTCGAGGGCTGGGCCAAGGAGGACGCCCGCTACATCGTCTCCCTCGCCACCGAGACCCAGGTGGGGATGACGCTGAGCGCCCGGAGCGTCGAGCACGTCATCAGCCGGTGCGCCTCCCACGCGCTGGCCGAGGTCCGCGAGTACGGCCGGAGGCTCTTCGAGGCCCTGGAGGGGGTGGCCCCCTCCCTGGTCAAGTACACCCACCCCACCCCCTACAACCAGCTGGCCCGGGCGGAGCTGCGCGGGGCGGCGGCCGAGGCCCTCGGGCGGGTGACCGGCACCTCCCCCGCGAAGCCCCTGGCGGAGGAGGAAGACGTCGCCCTCATCGACGCCACCCCCGAGGCGGACGCCCTCATCGCGGCGGCCATGCTCCACTCCGCCTCCCAGCGCCCGATGGGCGAGTGCCTGGCCGCGGCGCGCGGGATGGCGGACGCGGAGCGCCGGGGCTTCCTGGCCTCGACCTTCCGCCACATGAAGAGCTTCGACTCCGTGCTCCGCGAGTTCGAGAACGCCCGCTGCGTCTTCGAGGTCACCCTCTCGGCGGCCTGCTTCGGCCAGCTCAAGCGCCACCGCATGTCCACCCTGAACGCCCAGCCCTACGACCCGGCCCTGGGCGTGACCGTGCCCGAGGCCATCCTTCGCGCGGGGGCCGAGGGGGAGTTCCGCGCCGCCGTCGAGGAGACCGCCGCCGCCTACCAAGCCATCGCCCAGCGCGCTCCCCTGGCCGCGCCCTACGTCCTCACCAACGCCCACCGGCGGCGGGTGCTCTTCACCGCCAACGCCCGGGAGCTCTGCCACATCTCCCGCCTGCGCGAGGACCCCCACGCCCAGTGGGACATCCGGGACAAGGCGGCCAAGATGCTCCGCCTCGCCCGGGGAGTGATGCCCGGGGCCCTCCAGCTCGCGGTCGGGAAGCACCTCTTCGCCGAGACCTGGGCCCGCCTCTTCCCCGAGGCCGCCGGCAAGACCACCCAGCCCTGAGGCCGGGCGCCCTCCCCGCGCGCCGCTTTCCCTCCCCCGGGAGCGATTTCCGCTTGCCGGGAACATCCAAGCCACTCACGTGTTTATGGAGGGTGCGCCCCCTTTCCCGGAGGAACCCGGGGGCGTCCAAATGTTTTGTAGGGTGGAAGGGTGCTTTTCGCCGCCGGAACGAGGAAAGAGGAAACCATGTGGCGGGACATGCTCATTTTGGCCATCGTCTTCGTTGCCTTCCTCGCCGCTTTTGGGTGGGTCCGCTGGGGCCAGCTGGTCCGCACTCCCGAGCGGCGCAACCCCTGGTACTTCCTCGGGAGCGGGGGAGCCTGAGCGCGTTACCCATCACGACATACTGAAAGACAAAGGGTTGCGGGAATCTCCCGCAGCCCTTTGTCTTTTGCGCTGCGCCTGGGGCGATTCGAACGCCCGGCCCCCCGATCCCCGGCCGCGCCCCACGCAGCCGCCGGCCCGCGCTCCCCCAAGGCCTCTCCCCTCCGCGTGCGCCCCGCCTGGGAGCAGGCCTCAGCCCCCGCGCTTTGGGCCGCGAAGGTTCGCTTTTCAGTACAAGAAGTCCTATATTGGGCCGGTGATCCGCCTTCTCCCTCGCTGGCGGAGGCCTGCCGGACCGCCGTGTCCTGGAGAGATATCATCAACCCCAGCGCGAGAGTCCTCGACATGGAACCCTTGCGGACGGCGCCCGCGCTGTCCGAGGCGCGCTCGCCAGCGAACGGAAACGGCAAATCCAGCAAAACGTATCCGGCTATCATCCAGGGCGGGATGGGGGCGGGCGTGTCGGGCTGGCGGCTGGCGAACGCCGTGGCCCGCGCCGGCCAAATGGGGGTGGTGTCCGGAACGGCGATGGACCTCATCCTGGCCCGGCGGCTCCAGGATGGCGACCCCGGCGGGCACATGCGCCGCGCGCTGGACCGCTTCCCCGTGCCGGAGATCGCCGGGCGGCTCCTCGCGCGGTATTTCATCCCCGGGGGCAAGGGCCCGGCGGTCCCCTACAAAGCCATCCCGCGCTACTGCGCCCAGCCGCGGAAGACCCTGCTGGAGCTGGCCCTGGCGGCGAACTTCGCCGAGGTGTGGCTGGCCAAGGAGGGCCACCCGGGCCCGGTCGGGATCAACCTGCTGGAGAAGATCCAGCTGCCCAACCTCGCCTCGCTCTACGGGGCGATGCTGGCGGGGGTGGACTTCGTCCTGATGGGAGCCGGCATCCCCCGCGAGATCCCCGGCATTCTCGACCGGCTCTCGCGGCACGAGGCGGCCTCCCTCCGGCTCTCGGTGGCGGGCGCGCTCAAGGATGAGTCCTTCCAGATGCGCTTCGCCCCCCGGGACCTCATCCCCGGGGACTTGCCCCCCCTCACGCGCCCGAAGTTCCTGGCCATCGTCTCCTCCTACACCCTCGCCCTGACCCTGATGAAGAAATCCACCGGGAGGGTGGACGGCTTCGTCATCGAGCGGCCCACCGCGGGCGGGCACAACGCGCCCCCGCGCGGCCCCCTCCAGCTCGATGAGAATGGAGAGCCCCTCTACGGCCCCAAGGACGACGTCGACCTCTCCCAGATCAAGGAGCTGGGGCTGCCCTTCTGGGTGGGGGGCTCCTGCGCGGCCCCGGAGACCTTGAGGGATATGCGGGACCGGGGGGCCGCGGGCGTCCAGGTGGGGACGCTCTTCGCCTTCTGCGAGGAGTCCAACCTGGCGCCGGACATCAAGCGGGCGGTCTGCCGGATGGCGGCGCGGGGGGAAGGCAGCGTCTTCACCGACCCCGTGGCCTCCCCCACCCGCTTCCCCTTCAAGGTCGTCCAGCTCGAGGGCTCGATGTCTGGGAAGGAAGTCTACGCGGCCCGCCCCCGGATGTGCGACATGGGCTACCTGCGGGAAGTCTACCGGCGCGGGGACGGCACCCTGGGCTACCGCTGCCCGGCCGAGCCCGTGGAGGATTACGTCAAGAAGGGCGGCAAGCTCGAGGAAACCGAGGGCCGAAAGTGCCTGTGCAACGGCCTCTTCGCCAACATCGGCCACCCCCAGGTCCGCAAGGACGGCTACCGCGAGCGGCCCCTGGTGACCTCCGGGGACGACCTCAACCGCATCGCCCGCTTCCTGGCGGACGGGAAACCGTCCTACACCGCGCGCGAAGTCATCAGGTATTTGGTGGGGGAGGGGTAAGGCGGCGGAAGCAGCCCCCCTCTCTTACCAGGTTCCGGAAAGGAAAAGAACCCGCCGCTCTCCCCACAAGCCCTTGATTTTCCTGGTGCGCCCCGGAGAGATGAAAGCCCCCGGCCTTCATCCTGCCGCCCCGATGGGTCCGAGGCCCCCGGGCCCCGCCATGCCACGCCACGCCGGGAGAGAACCGAATTGTTAAAAGATAAAAATACCCAATTATGCTAAAATCCACGCCATTCCGGGGAAACTCCGAGAAGCCCTGGGCATCATGTCACCGAACCAGAGGAGGCCCGCAATGAAGCGCGCAGGGATCACCGGGATTTTTGTCTGCTTGCTCGGCGCCGGCCTGCTGGCGCCGGTCACCGCCGCCATCGCGCAGGCCCCGCCGCCCGCGAGCATCGCCGCGGGCGGGAGGCTCTACGACACGTGGTGGAAGGCGGTGCCGGGCTTGAAGGAGCCCGCCGGCGACCATCCCATGTGGGCGCTCCAGGCCACCAACAAGCGGAAAGGCCTTACCACCTGGCGGTGCAAGGAGTGCCACGGCTGGGACTACCGGGGGAAGGACGGCGCCTACGGGGCCGGCTCCCGCTACACCGGCTTCCCGGGGGTCATGGCCGCCCAGGCCAAGAGCCTGGACGAGGTCAAGGGCAGCCTGAAGGGCGCCGCCAATCCCAAGCACGATTTCTCCTCCGTCCTGGACGACGCCGCGCTGACGAACCTCGCCGTCTTCTTGAAGCACGGGCTGGTGGACCTGGCCCCCGCCATTGACGCCAAGGCGAAGAAGCCCGTGAAGGCCGACCCGGCCAAGGGCCAGCAGCTGTCCGCGATGTGCGCCGCCTGCCACGGACCGGACGGGAAGAAGCTGAACTTTGGAAAGCCGGACGACCCGGAGTACGTCGGGACCATCGCGAAAGTGAATCCCTGGGAGTTCGTGCACAAGGTCCGCCTTGG
>JBBTDR010000579.1:0-2475 GCA_038042665.1 Nitrospinota bacterium | reverse complement strand
TTCAACTGGACGAAATGGAAGGCGATCACATCAAGCCCTGGCACGAGGGCGGGAAAACCACCGCGGCCAATTGCCAGATGCTGTGCAAAGAAGACAACAGAAGAAAATCGGGAAGATGAAATGGTCTAACAACCGGTTGCAGCAGCCGGTCCGCTGCGCGCCGCCGCTGATGCTGAGCGTCATGCGCAGAGGCGATGCGTATGTCCTGTGAACTCCTTCAGCCCGTTGGCGCACTTGCCTGAAAGGCTGCCTGGGAAATCCCGGCCTACATGAAGAACTTGCGGTCGTTCAGGTCCGGGTACATCGAGGCCACCCACTTCCCGTAGCCGTTGAAGAGGAGGGTGGGCCGCTCCTCCTCCGTCCCCAGCATGCGCTCGGTCTTCTGGGACCAGCGGGGGTGGTCGAAGGCGGGGTTCACGTTGGCCCAGAAGCCGTACTCGCTGGGCTGGACCTTCTCCCAGAAGCTCACCGGGCGCTCCCGCGTGAACTCGATCGCGACGATGGACTTGATGCTCTTGAAGCCGTACTTCCAGGGGGTGACGAGCCGGATGGGGGCCCCGTGCTGCTTGGGCATGGGCTTGCCGTAGATGCCGGTGGCCATGAGGGCGAGCTCGTTCATGGCCTCCTCGATGGTGAGGGCCTCGGCGTAGGGCCAGGGGTAGGTGGGCCAGAGCTGGCCGAGCGCCACGGTGCGGTCCACGAAGGTGGTGAACTTCACGTAGCGGGCCTCGTCCTTGGGCTCGGCGGCCTTGATCAGGGCGGCGAGGGGGAAGCCCGTCCAGGGCACCGCCATGGCCCAGGCCTCGACGCAGCGGAAGCGGTAGAGCCTCTCCTCGAGGGGCATGGCGCGGATGAGGTCGTCGATGTCGTACACCTTGGGCTTTCGCACGAGCCCCTCGACCTTCACCTGCCAGGGGCGGGTCTTCAGGCGCTGGGCGAGCCAGGAGATGGTCTTGCTCCCCCCGAACTCGTAGAAGTTGTTGAAGGCGGCCGCCACCTTCTCCTCGGTCCGGGGGCGGTCCAGGGTGAAGGCTGGGTTGGGCTTGGCCGGGTAGAGGCCGGAGGTCTGGTCCTCCAGGGCCTTTTCCGCCGCCTCGGCCCCCAGCGCGCCCGCCAGCCCGCCCGTCAACCCTCCGGCAAGGGCGCCCGCCGCCCCCAGCAAGAACTTGCGGCGGTTGAAAAAAACCTCCTCGGGCGTGGCCTCCCGCTCGGGGATGGCCCAGCCGGGCTTGCGGATGAGGTTCATCAGGCTCTCCTTCTGGCGTCCCCCCGCCGCCGTGATAGGATGGGAGCGCCGCGAGCGCGGGCGGCTCCTTCATAGAAGGAAAACACGCACCCCGGCAATATATTTCCCCTGGCTCCCGGCGGCGGCCCCCATTGTACACGCGAGGAGCCGGATTCGCGAAATAAAGCAAAGATTCACAAGCACTTTCATTCCATCTCGTGAGCCCCTGGGCCGGCGGGCCCGGCCCCTTTTCCGCCCGCCCGCCTTCTCCGCCTCACTTCCTGCGAGGGATGAAATGGCCGAGATTCGCTTCCCGGTGGAACGCCTCCAGAACTTCATCCAGGCCGCCTTCGCCGCCCAAGGGGTGCCCGGCGAGCACGCGCGCATCGCCGCCCAGCGGATGATCGAGTCCGATTTGCGCGGCATGGGCGCCCACGGCATCCTGCGGCTCCCCCCCTACAGCCGGCGCATCCGCGAGGGCGGCTACAACCTGAGCCCCAAGATCAAGGTGACCCGCGAGACCCCCGTGAGCGCCCTCGTGGACGGGGACAACGGCTTGGGCCAGGTGGTGATGACCTTCGTGGCCGACCTCGCCATCCAGAAGGCCAAGGAGAGCGGGATGGCCTGGGTCGGCACCCACCACGACAACCACGCCGGGTGCGGCGGGGTGTACGCCTCGCTGCCCCTCCGGCACGATATGATCGCCATGTACAGCACCGTGGCGAACGCGAACCACATGGCCCCCTGGAACGGGGTGGACCGCCTGCTCAGCACCAACCCGCTCGCCATCGCCATCCCCGCGGGGGAGGAGCCGGCCGTCGTGCTCGACATCGCCACCACGGTGGTCTCCTACGGCCGGATCAAGCTGGCCGCCCAGCGCGGGGAGACCATGCCCGTCGGGTGGATGATCGACCCGAAGGGCGAGCCCCTCACCGACCCGAACCGCTCGGACGAGGGCTTCCTGCTCCCCATCGGCGGCTACAAGGGCTACGGGCTCAACTTCATCCTCGGGGCCCTGGCGGGGGTGATGAACGGCGCCGCCTTCGGCAGCGCCGTCATCGACTTCAACAAGGACTTCAAGAGCGTCACCAACACCGGCCACCTCTTCTTCGTCATGCGGCCCGACCTCTTCCGCGGCCTCAAGGCGTTCAAGGAGGAGATGGACGTCCGGATCCGCGAGATCCGCAACTCCACCCCGATGGAGGGCAAGGGCCCCATCCTCCTCCCGGGCGAGCTGGAGCACCGCTCGA
>JBBTDR010000578.1:0-5459 GCA_038042665.1 Nitrospinota bacterium | reverse complement strand
GCAGGCGCCCTTCGCCTCGGGGGAGAGGGTGAGGAGGCGCAGGCCCGGCCGCCCAGGGGGGCCGCAGCCCCCGGCCGCCTCCCCGATGCGCTCGAGCTCCCCCATGTCCACGGGCCGGATGTGCTCCAGCGGATGCCCCCCGCGCATGGCGGGGTTGAGGTAGGGGCCTTCGAGGTGGAGGCCGAGGATGGCGGCGCCCGCCCCGCGATCCTTCCGCTGGCGCTCCCAGGCTTCCCTCACCGCCCGGGCGGCGCGGAGGAGATTGGCGGGCGAGGCGGTGGTGGCGGTCGGGAGGAAGGCGGTGGTGCCCCGCCGGGCGAGCTCCCGGGCGAGCCGCAGGAGCCCCTCGGGGTCGGCCTCGAGGCCGGCCTCCGCCCCCAGGCCGTTCACCTGGAGATCCACGAGGCCGGGGCAGACGGCGGCCCCGCCCAGGTCCACCCGGGGGACGGAGGGCGCCAGCGGGCGGGCGCCCCTCGGGCCCACATAGGCGAAACGCCCTCCTTCGGCGAGAAGGAGGGCGTCCGGGATGCGCTCGATGGGAGTCCAGGCCTCACATCCGGTGAGAGCCAGGGCCTCCGCCATGTGGCGCCGGTTTACTTGCGGAGCTTCTTGAGGCCGCCGCGCACTTCCTCATTGGCCCGGATCAGGGCCTCGACGTTCCCTTGGGCGGCCTCGTAGAGCGCCCCGTCCAGGCGGTTGAGGATGATGCGCCCCGCCAGGGTGTCCACCCCCGGCATGGGCGGGGGGAGCTCCTTCGCCTTCTGGGGGTTGCGGGCGTACTCCTGGACCTGGGCCCCCACCGCGCGGTCGTCGTAGAGCTCGTCCAGGCCGTAGCGGTAGGTGAGCTTGACGTAGTCGCGCTCCTTGCGCTCCTGGTCCCGGGTCTCGCGGACGATGTTCTCCATGTCCGCCGCCTCGGGCTTCTTCTTGGAGGCGCGGCAGGCTTTCTCGATCGCCTGGAAGTAGTTGGCGTGCTCGTAGGAGGCGGGGAACTCCTCGCCCGGGATCTTGCTGCTGACCTCGAACTGGATGCCCTCCTTCACGAAGCGGGGGGGGCCAACCTCATAAGTGATGCCCTTGACGTTGAAGCGGTCGCCCTTCTTGGGCTCGAATTTCTTCTGCAGATCCTTGGTGAGGCGGTTCAGGCTCCGGGACGCTACCTGGATGAACATCTGCTCTTTGAGGGTGGCCATTTTCCCCGATCTCCTTGCTGGGTGGAACCCGACAAGGGAGGGAACATGCCCCACAACCCCTGGCGCGTCAAGCCCTTGCCGGGACACGGCCCAGGGGGTGTGATAGGCTCCGCCAGGAACCCGAATCGCCCCCCTGGGCACCCATAAATAAGACTTCCGGCTCAAGAGAGAACTTATGCCCGAGACCCTCCGCATCCGCTTCGGGGGCTACTCCCCGCCCGAGACCTCCCACAGCCGCGCGGTCGTCCGCTTCGCCGAGGCGATCGCCCGCCGCACCGGCGGGGCCGTCCAGACCGACAAGGCCTGGAACGTGATGGACTTCGGCTACGGGGCCAACGAGCTCCTCTGGCTGGTCAAGAGCGGCGTCCTGACCATGTGCTACTTCTCGACCGCCTACCTCGCCGAGCGCGTGCCCGAGCTCGCGGTGGTGGACCTCCCCTTCCTCTTCGAGGACCTCGGCCACGCCCACGCCGCCCTGGACGGGGAGCTGGGGGCCTTCCTCACCGGGTGCACCGAGCGGCGCCTGGGCTACCGGGTGCTGGGCTACTGGGACAACGGCTTCCGCCACCTCTCGAACCGCCTGCGGCCCGTGCGCACCCCCGCCGACCTGAAGGGCATGCGGGTGCGGCTCCAGCTCAACGAGGTCCACGCGCGCACCTTCCGCCTGCTCGGGGCCGAGCCCGTGCCCACCGACCTGAAGCCCGGCATCGCCAAGATCGTCTCGGGCGAGGTGGACGCCCAGGAGAACCCCCTCTCCAACACCATGACCTACGGCGTCCACAAGGTGCACAACCACGTCACCCTGACCGGCACCTTCTACGGCGCGCGCGGGATCTACGCCCACAAGGCCACCTTCGACGGCTGGCCCGCCGGTCTCCAGCAAGCCGTCCGCGAGTCGGTGCGCGAGGCCATCCTCTTCCAGCGCGAGGCGGCCGAGGAGGTGGAGCACGACTACCGGCGGGAGATGGAGAAGCTGGGGATCGCCTTCGTGGACCTGACCCCGGCCGAGCGCGAGGCCTTCGTGCAGGCCGCCGCCCCCATCCTCGAAGAGGCGAAGAAAGAGCTGGGCGGGAAGCTCCTCGCCCTGGCGGCCAGGCGGTAGGGCATTCTGTGTAGGGGCGCACGGCCGTGCGCCCCTGCGGCACCCTTTCATCTGTCCGCATCTGTAGGGGCGGGTTTCAAACCCGCCCCTACGTAACAACCCCGCACCCCCGCAGGGGCGTTCAATTGAACGCCCCTACAATTTCCCCAGGTCCAGCCGCCCCGCAGCCTCCACCAACCGCGCCGCCGCCGGCGTCCCGGGGCGGGCGCCGCGCCGGATCTCCTCCCCGATCCCCGGAAGGTGCGGAAACACCCCGAGCAGGGGCGCGCCGCACAGCTCTTGAATGGCGGCGGGGTTGCGGCGGGCGGCGGGGGTGTCCTCCCCGGTGAAGTCGTTGAGGACGATCCCCGCCACGGGGATGCCCTCGGCCCCGGCCGCGCGCACGGTGAGCTGGGTGTGGTTCAGGGTGCCGAGGCCGAGCGGGGCCACGATCACGAGGCGCAGCCCGGCCCGCCGGGCCAGGTCGATCATCTGGACGCCCGGCGCGAGCGGCACGAGCAGCCCCCCCGCGCCCTCCACCAGCAGAGGCGCATGAGTTTCGCGCAGGGCCGCGATCATCTGGAGCAGGCGATCCGCATCCGGCGGGCGCCCCTCCTGCTCGGCGGCGTGGGCAGGCGCCAGGGGGAGGGCGTAGCGGTAGGTGCACACCTCATCGAGGGATCGCGCGTCGCCCGCCGCCTCGCGCAGGGCCCAGGCGTCCGCGGGGTGGAGGACGCCGCCGCGCGTCTCGCAGCCCGACTCGGCGGGCTTCAGCACCCGGGGCTTGAGGCCCCTCGCCGCCCAGGCGGCCAAGAGGGCGCAGCCGACGACGGTCTTCCCCACCCCCGTCCCCGTGCCGGTGAGGAAGAGGGCGGGGGAGGACAACGTCATGGTTCGCCTCGCTGGAAAATCTTACGCCGCCACGACCTTGAGCCGGCCGCGCTCGGCCTTCTTGGCCTTGGGCCGGACGACGATCTCCACGTCCCGGTCCAGCCGGTTCAGGAGCTGGATGAGCCGCTCCGCCGAGAAGCCGCTGACGCGCCCCCGGACGAGGTTGGAAACATCCGGCTGCTTGAGGCCGAGGAGCTTCGCGGCGGCGGCCTGGGTGAGCCTGCGCTCCTGGATGATGTTGTGGATCTGGCGGATCAACTCTGCCTTGGCCAGCAGGCCGTCGGGGTCGGGGAGGCCAAGGTCCTTGAAGACGTTGCCGCTCCCTTCGGTGACGTGTTTCACCGCCCGCTTGCCGCCCTGTGGTCTTCCTCGGCCCATCTCAGCCTCTCCCGGATGAGCGCCATCTCCCGCCTCGGCGTCGCGGTCCCTCTCTTCGACTTCTTCTGGAAGGTGTGAAGGACATACCCTGCGTCCCCAAACCTGACCGTATAGACGGCCCGGCAGGCGCCCCCCCGGAAATCCGCCACCACTTCGAGAACACCAGCGCCGCCGAAGCCCTTCAGGGGCTTCGACGAAGGGTGCTTGCCGCCTGCCTGGGCGAAATGAAGCGCGAAGCCGACCTCCCTGCGGACCCCGGGAGGGAATCCCCGCAAATCCTCCCGGCTGCCGCCCATCCAGCGGAGCGGCTTCAAGCCAGCCTCCACGCCCGGATTATAGTAGATACACTATAAACACGCAACAACACCCGGTGGTGTCCCAATTTGGAATGGGTTCGCCTTGTCATGCCGAGCGAATGCGAGGCATCTGCTGTTCAACAAGAAGATTCCTCGCGCCGATGGCGCTCGGAATGACAGGAAAACGCAGCAAATTAGGACACTACCCAACACCCCCCCCGGCACAAAACCGGAGCAAATCCGCCTGCCCCGCCCCCTCACCCCTTCTTCGGGGGGATGACGGGCAGGAGGAGGTGGGAGGGCTGGCCGGGCCCCATGTGCACGGTGACCTTCCCGCCGAAAATATCCGCCGGGCGGGCGCGGGGGTCGTCGTGGAGGAAGGGCCCGCAGCCCGTGGCCTCGCCCGAGGGCCTCTCGGAGCCCTGCCAGACGTAGTCCCGCCCGCGCACCGAGAGCCCCAGGCGGAAGCCGGGGGGGATCACGATGGAGGTGGGCCAGATCTCGATGTCGAGCTCATAGACCTGGCCCGGGGCGAGGGGCTGCTTTTCGTCGTGGGCGTGGTAGGGCCGGTAGGGGAGCGAGAGCGCCGGGTCGAGCTTGCGGTGGGAGGCCCGGAGCCAGCCCAGGGCCAGCGGGGTGTGGGGGTCGAGGGCGCCCTGGAAGACCGCCTCCCGCATGTCCGGGGCGAAGAGGCGCAGGACGAGGAAGAGGTCGGCGTCCCCGGTCTCCGAGGAGATGAAGAGCTTCGCCGCCGCCGGGCCGGTGAGCTCGGTCTCGCGCTCGAAGGGATGGGTCAGGAAGGTGAGGCCCTCGCCCATCCCCGCGTAGGAGAGCTGGCCCGAGGCGGCGGCGGGCCCGGGCGCGAGGGCAAGGCCCTTGGGCTGGAGGAAGAACTTCGTCCACCGGGTGCGGGCGAGGGGCCACTCGCTCTCCGCGCGCTCGGTGAAACGATCGCCCGGGTGGCGCACGAGGAGCCGCACCTCGGGCTCCCCGTCCCAGCCCGTGCGCTCGCCCTTGAGGAAGCGGGCGAAGAACTTCTTCTGGTAGGCGATGCTCTTGTCGGTGTAGAAGTCGGTCCAGTGCTCGAAGCCGTGCACCTCGAGCCACTTCTCCCGCGAGGCCGCGCGCACGAAGGCCTCGAAGTTCCCCCTCGGGTGGAGCCCGACGCCCCCCCAGTTCGCCGAGGAGAGGAAGGGCACCTCGACCTTGGACCAGTCGGGCATGCGGGAGGTCCAGTAGGGGTCGGTGGCGAGATCGCGGGCGAGGACCTCCCGGGGGAAGTCCGCCCGGCGGGCTCCCAGCTCCTCCTCGGAGTGGGTCTCGGGCCCCGAGACCCACTCCCCGTTCATGCGGCTGCGGTAGCCGCGCGCGCCCTTGCCGTGCTGGCGGGGCACCACCCGCCGCGTGTACCAGAACTCGCAGAAGCGGCAGTGGATGCCCCCGTGGTGGGCCATGTCGCGGTAGTAGTCCGCCGCGCCCTCCCAGGAGCACATGGCGGCCAGGTGCGGGGGTTGGAGGGAGGCCACCTGCCACTGGTTCATGGCGTAGTAGGAGATGCCGTTGAGGCCCACCCGGCCGTTGCTCCAGGGCTGGCGGGCGGCCCACTCGACGCAGTCGTGG
>JBBTDR010000577.1:0-9437 GCA_038042665.1 Nitrospinota bacterium | reverse complement strand
CGCGTCATGGCCTGGGAGATCGGCCTGAAGTGAGCTAGCACATTCCCATCCGCATGGCGGGGGCGGCCCCCGGGTGAGACCCCCGGGGGCGGCCTTCTTGCATGGAGAAGACTCCTTGTATGGAGAAGACTCGCTTTGGCATTCCGGGGGATCCAAGCGGCCGTGGAACCTGCTTCCCCGGCAAAGCGGACTCGGCGCGCCGGGGCCCGTCGGATTCCTCGGCCTGGACCCGGGCCGGAGGCCCGAGGACGTCCGGCGCCCGGAATGACAAGGATGCGGGCGGGCGGCGGCGGCGCCTTCATTTTCCCCGGGTTGCGGCGGCGGGGGAAAACCGGGAGGATCGGGGAGTAGGCCGCCGCTTCGGCCCCTGCGTGAGAGCGCATGAGAAGGAGTCCTCCCCATGAGTGAGCTTGCCGCCAAGGAGTGCGTCCCCTGCCGGGGGGGCGTCCCTCCCTTGAAGGGCGAGGAGTTGCAGAACCTCCGCGCCAAGCTGGGCTCCGGCTGGCAGGTGGTGGACGGGCACCACCTGGAGAAGGAGTACAAGTTTCCCGACTTCCGCAAGGCGATGGACTTCACCGTCCGCGTCGGGGAGCTGGCCGAGCGCCAGGGCCACCACCCCGACATCCACCTCGCCTGGGGGAAGGTCAAGCTGACCATCTGGACCCACAAGATCGACGGCCTGACGGAGAGCGACTTCATCTTCGCCGCCAAGGCGGATCGGGAGCTCTAGTCCCCCGCCGCGCGATGAGCGAGCGCCTGCGGGTCGCCTTCCTCAACTCCTGGTTCGAGGAGACCGCCCGGGGGAGCGGCACGGCGGCGGGCATCGCCGGGCTGGCCCAAGGCATCGGAGCCCTGGGCCACGAGGTCGTCTGGGTGCGGCCCCGCTGGCCGGTGCCGGGCCATACCCTGCGGCGGCTCCTCTACAACCTGGAGCTGCCTTTCCGCCTCGATCGGCGCTCCTTCGACCTCGTCGTCGGCTTCGACATCGACGGCTTCCTGCTCCCCCGCGCCTCCGGCCGCGGCCACGTGGTCTGCCACAAGGGGGTCGCCGCCGAGGAGAGGGCCTTCGAAGCCGGCTGGCCGCGCTTCCAGCTCGGGATGCTCGCCTGGATGGAGGGGCGCAACGCCCGGCGGGCGCGGCGCGTCTTCGTGACGAGCGGGCACAGCCACCGCGCCGCCCGCGCCGCCTACGGCCTCGACCCCGCGCGGCTGGCCATCGTGCCGGAGGGGATCGACCTCGCCCCGTGGGACGCCCTCCATGCCGGGCCGCGCCCCGGGCGGCGGGGCGGCCCTCCCGTCATCCTCTCGGTGGCCCGCCAGTACCTCCGCAAGAACACCCACTCGCTCCTGGAGGCCATGCCGGCGGTTCGGGCCGGGGCGCCGGGGGTGGGCCTGCGGGTGGTGGGCGGGGGGCCCATGCTCCCGGCGCTGGAGCGGCGGGCGGCGGCGCTGGGGCTCGGGGAGGCGGTGACTTTCCTGGGAGAGGTGCCGCGCGCCGAGGACGTGCGCCGGGAGTACCTCGCGGCGGATGTGTTCTGCCTCCCCAGCCTCCAGGAGGGTTTTGGGATCGTCTTCCTCGAGGCGATGGCGGCGGGGCTGCCCATCGTGGCGGTCCGCGCGGGGGCGGCGCCCGAGGTTGTCCCCGAGGGGGAGGTGGGCCTGCTCGCGCCTCCGGGGGACGTCCCCGCGCTCGCGGCGGCGCTCGTGCGGCTTCTGAGGGATGGCCCGCTCCGCGGCCGGTTCGGCGCGGAAGGCCGCCGGCGCGCGCGCGGCTACGCGTGGGAGGAGGTGGCCCGCCGCTTCCTGGAGGCGGCGGGAGAGCGGTGTGGCTGAGAGCCTTATCGGGGGCTGGAGTCCCTGGTGTGGAGGAGCACTTTGTTCACGTTGCGGAGCTTGGCGCAGAGACCCTCGGCGATGTGGCGGAGGATCTTGATGGTGAGATCGGCCGAGGGCTTCTGGTCCTGGTCGCGGGGGGCGAAGAGATCGATCCCCAGGACCGACGTGAGCCCCTTGGTCCGGGCCGAGGCCGAGCGGGGCAGGTTGTCCAGGATGGCGACCTCGCCGAAGATCTCGCCCGGCTCGAGGGTAGCCACGATGTCGTTCCCCTCGGGGTTCTTGTAGCCGTTCAGGAGGATCTCGATTTGCCCGCTCACCACGAAGTACATGATGTGGTCGTTTGGGGTTTCCTCATCGAAGATGGTTTGCCCGCCGTTGAAGGTGGTGATTTTCCCAAACGTGATGAGCTCGTAGCGCTCGTCCTCGGTCAGCTTGTCGAAGAAGCCGATGTGGGAGACCCGCTTCAGGAGTTCCAGGCGGTGGGCGGCGAAGCGCGACCCGAAAGCGATTGGCATGGGCCGAACCTCCTCATGGATTGAGGTGGCGGAGCGGCTCCCGGCGGGAGCCTCGTCCCGCTGGTCAAAGACGTTGAATCCGGCATTCGCCCCCGGCCCGCCGCCAGAACCCCGCATCCCGGCGCGCGTCCGGAGTTGCCACTCCTCCCGGGTAGGGCCGAACGCGCCGCCCAGGTGAACTCCCCAACCCTTGCTCCCGGCCCAGTCAAAATCAACCTCCGCTCCAGCGGATGCTGGGGCTGATCTGGAGCGGGAATGTCAGAATTCTATGTAGATCGGGGTCGAAAAGGCAACCGTTTTCATCTGTGGGGGGCCGATTTTCCCGGCGGAGGTGAGCGGCGGGGGGCTCATTCGGTCATTTTCCGGGGCGGGGGGCGAAAAAAATCTCCGCGTGAGACAGGGGTGCGGAGAAAGGGCAATAAAGGAAGGAGTTTTTCAAAAACATTGCAATTGCCCTGAGAAAAAACTAAAATTCCTATATAGTCTTGGGAGGAGGGACAAAACCCTGTGAGGAAAAGGGTTAGGGCGGTGGCCGGAGGGCTTGGCAGGGAGCGTGGGAAAGGCCTGGAGGCCCCGGAAACCGGAAATTGTGAGGAATATCTCTCATTTCACGTGGGGAGGATTAATGCTTCTTCCGGGAATGCGGCGTATGATTCGGTGAATGGGTGGCATCCCGGGACGCCATCGCTGTTGCGGAGGATGAGCTCCGAAAGCTAGGGCTGGCACTTTTGAAAGTGCCATTTTCGTAGCGCCCCGGAGGCGCGACATCGAGAGGAGAAGGGCAATGCTCAAGCGGTGGATGAAGCGGGTACGGAGGGAAGAAGGGCAGTCGCTCGTCGAATATGCCCTGATCATCGCTCTGGTGGCCATCGTGCTGATCGCGGGGCTGACGGCTCTGTCCGGCGGTATTACGGGCGCCTTCAACACGATTATCGCGTCCCTCTAAGCTAGAGCGGGGACTCCCAACGGCGGCATCCGGTGGGCCCGCCCGGATGGCGGCACTTGCATGGAATGGCGGCTTCCCTTCCCCTGGATGGCCAGGGGAAGGGAAGCTTTGCGGGAGCCGTGTTCCGTCCTCTTGGCGTTGTGGGGCCGGAGAGAGGCCCCGTGGCCCGAGGCGGAACCCAGCAGGAAGGGGGGTGCCCTGGAGCTTGCTCTCTTCAGTCCCTGGGCCCTGCGTCTGGGCTTGTTGGTGGGGCTGGCGTCCGGCGCCATCTATTGGGATCTGCGCGCCCGCCGGGTGCCCGACCTCCTCACCTTCCCCTGCGCCCTCGCGGGCCTGGTGATCGGGGGATGGGAGCGGGGGGCCCCGGGCCTGCTCCCGCCGGTCCTGGGTTTCTTGGTGGGCGGCCTCCTCTTCCTCCCGTTCGTGATCCAGGGGTACGTCGGCGCCGGGGACATGAAGCTCCTCGCCGCCGCTGGCGCCTTTCTGGGGCCGGGGGGCGCCGCGCGCGCGGTGCTGCTTGGGGCGGTGCTGGGCGGAGCCTGGGCCCTGGGGTGGTGGGCCGCGCGGCGGGAGGAGCGGTGGCTCCCGTACGCGCCGCCCTTGGCGGTGGGGGTGGTCGCATCTTTCTTGCTTGGGTAAGATCAGCGGTCAAGCCGCCGTGTTTGCGTGGGACGGGGTATTCCCCGAGCGCGCAGGGGGAATGAGCCGATGAACCTTCGCAGGCTCCTGGTTCCCTTGATCGTCGCCCTGGGGCTTGGCCTGGCGGCCGGGGCCCTGGTGATGCGCCAGTCCGCCCGCACCGACACCGCCGGCCAGCAGCAAGAGAAGACCGCCAAGATCGTCGTCATGGCCAAGGAGATCACCCGCGGCGTCAAGCTGGTGAAGGAGGACATCGAGCTCGGCGACTGGCCCGAGCGGCTGGCGGGCCCCGACTTCATCCGCAGCCTCAGCGAGGCCGACGGCCGCATCCTCGTCTTCAACATGGTGAAGGGCGAGCCCCTGCTGCGCAGCAAGCTGGCCGCCGAGGACAGCGCCGAGGGCCTCTCCACCCTCATCCCGAGCAACCGCCGGGCCTTCACCATCCGCGTGAACGACGTGACCGGCGTGGGGGGCTTCCTGCTCCCCGGCAGCCGGGTGGACATCTACGCCACCTTCGAGCTGGAGGTGCCCGCGGAGAGCGGCACGGGCACGCGGAAGACCAGCGTGACCCGGAACATCCTCCAGGATGTCGAGATTCTGGCCGCGGGCGGGGTGCAGGAGGCCGGCAAGAAGAAGAGCGGGAGCTCGGTCCCCATGGTGACCCTCCTCCTCACCCCCGAGGAGAGCGCCAAGGTCGCCCTGGCGGGGACGGGGGGCTCCCTTTGGCTGGCCATGCGGAACCCCCGGGACAAGGCCGTCGTCTCCATCCCGCCGGTGACCGTCGAGGATCTCCTGCGGAGTGGGCCGGCGGCGGCGCCCGCCGCCGGCGCGGGGCCGCCGGGCGCGGGCCCGCCCGAGAGGGCGGAGGCCCCCGCTTTCCGGCTGAGCAGCCGGATTCCCGAGGGCAAGCGGGCGATCACGATCAGCGTGAACGACGTGACCGGCGTGGCGGGCTTCCTTCTCCCGGGCAACCACGTGGATGTCCACGCCACCTTCGAGCTGGAAATGCCTTCCGCCGCCGGCGGCCAGGCGAGCAAGACGCACGTCACCAAGATCATCGTCCAGGACATCGAGGTGCTGACGGCGGGCGCCGTCCGGGACATGGAGGCGTCCAAGGCGCGGATCCCCGTCGTGTTGGTCACCCTCCTGGCGTCCCCCGAGCAGAGCGACCGCCTCGCGCTGGCCAGCGTTGCGGCCAAGATGTGGCTATCCTTGCGGAACCCCAAGGACAACCAGGTGAACGACGATGTGAAGTCCGTCGGGATTTCCGAAATCCTCCGGCCGGGCTCGGGTGAGGGCAGGGGCCGGAGGGAAGAAGTGCAACCCGCCCGGAGAGCCACCGGCCACACGATCGAGATCATCCAGGGCGGCAAGAAGACCAAGGTCGAGTTCTGAGGAGGGCCGCGGTGAGCGTGCGCCTGGCGGCGGTTTTCATGGGAATCCTCCTGGCCGCGGGGGCCGTGTGCCCGCCCGCGCCCGCCGCCCAGGCGGCCCCGGCCGCCTCCCTCAAGGTGACCATCGAGGCCGGCAAGAGCCACATCCTGAAATTCGAGGCCCGCATCCGCCGCGTCTCGGTGGCCGAGGATAAGGTGGTGGAGGTGGTGGTCCCCAGCCCGCAGGAGGTGGTGCTGAACGGCAAGGCCAAGGGGCAGACCACCCTCATCGTGTGGGACGAGCGCGAGGGCGTTTTCTCCTACAACGTCTCGGTCACCGCCGAGGCTCCCCTGGCCCATCAGATCCGCGAGCAGCTGGCCAACGTGCTGCCCAAGGAGCAGATCCAGGTCGAGCAGGCGGGCACGGGCGTCATTCTCTCCGGCACGGTGAGCTCCGATAACGCCCACGCCGTGACCCTGAGCATCGCCGAGACCGTGGCCCCCAAGAAGGTGGTGGACAACCTCGTGGTGGACGAGGTCCCCCAGGTGCTCCTCAAGGTCCACTTCGCCGAGATCTCGCGCTCCGGCGCCCTCCAGGTGGGGCTCGGCTTCATCCGCCGCAGCAGCCTGAACCGCGACGAGATCGGCCTCTTCCCGGGGGCGCCGGGCTTCGCGCCCTCGGGGCCCTTCCTCCCGCCCACCTCGGGCCTGCCCGGGCCGGATGTCTCCTTCTCGAGCCTGATCAACATCTTCGTGGGCACCCAGCAGCGGACGCAGGGCCTCTTCATCCGGGCCCTCCAGGAGAGAGGTTACCTCCGCACCCTGGCGGAGCCGAACCTGCGCGTCCTGAGCGGGAAAGAAGCGAGCTTCCTGGTCGGGGGCGAGGCGCCCATCCCCGTACCGGGGCAGGACGGCAGCGTGACCATCATGTACAAGCCCTTCGGCGTGAAGCTCAAGTTCAAGCCCAAGGTGCTCAAGTCCGGCCTGATCGAGCTCGCGGTGGAGCCCGAGGTGAGCGCCATCGACACCACCATCTCGGTGGTGGTGTCGGGCTTCACCGTCCCCGGCTTCAAGACCAGCAACACCAAGACCGAGGTTGTGCTGCGCGACGGCCAGTCCATGCCCATCTCGGGCCTGATCTCCGAGAGCCAGAAGCGCAACATGGCCCAGCTCCCCTTCATCGGGGACGTGCCCATCCTCGGCAACCTCTTCCGGAGCCGGGACTACTCGGACGACAAGACCGAGCTCGTGGTGATCGTGACGCCCACCCTCGTCCGGACGAAGCGGGTGGCGGAGATGATCCTCCCCCGCACCGGCTTCCGGATGGGCCGCGTCCCCGCCCCGGATTCCCAGGGGGACAGGCGATGAGCGCGGCGTTCTCGGCCCTCATCCTCGTCCTGGACGACGAGAAGCGGAACCTCAAGGGCGCCCCCGCCCTGCTCGAGGGCAAGGGCAAGGTGGTCTACGCGGGCAGCCTCGATGAGGCCCGCGGCGCCCTCAACGGGGAGAGCCCCCACATCGCCGTGGTGGGCTGCTCCGCCGGGGCGGACGAGGCCGCGGGCCGCCTCGCCGACCTCGGGGTGACCCCGGGCTGGATGATCGCCGGGGCCACGGCCGAGCAGGCGGCCGACCCGGAATTCCTCCGCTCCGCCATGCAGGCCCGCTTCAACGACATCGTCACCGTCCCCCCCGAGGGCGACGCCCTCCTCACCGCGTTCGATAACGCGCTGCGCCACGTCCAGGGCCCCGAGGGCTCGAAGGGCAAGGTGGTGTGCCTCTACTCCGGCAAGGGCGGGAGCGGGGTGAGCACCCTGGCCGTCAACCTGGCGCTCGCCCTCAACCACGGGGGCGGCCTGCGGGTGGGGCTGATCGACCTCGACCTCCAGTGCGGGGTGATCACCTCGCTCATGAACCTCCAGCCCACCCAGACCCTGGGCAAGCTGGGGGACACTCCCAGCGCCGACCCCAATGTCCTGCGCGACGAGGTCCTCAGCCGCATCACCAACCACGAGAGCGGGGTGCGGGTGATCGCCGCCCCACTCGTCCTCCACGACGGGCTGAACATCACCGCCGACATGGTGGGCCGCATCATCCGCATCCTGCGGGAGCGGTTCGACATCCTGCTCGTGGACACCCCCAAGTGGGTGGGCGACCGCCTGGTGGCCGCGCTGGACGAGTCGGACCTCATCCTCCTCGTCACCGAGCCCCAGATTCCCTCCCTGGCCAAGACCCGCGAGTCGCTGCGCCTGTTCTCGCGGTTCGAGTACCCCCAGGAGAAGGCGGCCCTCCTCTTCAACCGCGTGGCCAAGGAGAGCGAGCTCCAGCCCGAGGAAGCCGCTCAGGCCCTCAGCCGGCCGGCCTATTTCGCGATCCCGGAGGAGCACGTCCGCCTCCTCGAGGCCGCCAACCGCGGCGTTCCCCCTCTCGCCGATCCCGCCGCCCGCGGGCCCTTCGCCAAGGCGGTGACGGCCCTGGCCGACAAGCTGCGCGCCGACCTCGGCTTCGGCGCGCCCAAGCCCCACCCCAAGAAGCGCGGGTTCCTCTTCGGGAGGAAAGCCTCATGAGCGAGTCCACCAAGACCCTCTCCGAGGAAAGCGGATTCATGTCCCGCCTGGGCGGCAAGAAGGAGAAGGCCCCCCCCGAGGCGAAGGCGAAGCAGGAGAAGCCCGCGGCCGCCGCCGCCCCCCCCGCGGGGGAGGCCGCCCAGGGTGGGGCGGGGTCCGTTCCGGCCTCCCTGCGCCAGCGCTGGGAGGACCTCAAGGAGGAGCTCCACGGCGAGCTCCTGGGGCGGCTGAACTTCGACGAGGTCGAGGGCCTCGAGGAGCACGAGCTGGCCGACCGCCTGCGCCCCTCCATCCACCAGTTCGTGGCCGAGAGCATCCCCTCCGAGTTCACCGAGTCGGCCAGCCGGATGGTGAACGAGCTGATGGACGAGCTCCTCGGCCTGGGCCCGCTCGAGAGCGTGCTCCGGAACGACAGCATCAGCGAGATCATGGTGAACGGCTGCCAGCAGGTGTATATCGAGCAGAAGGGCAAGATCGTCCTCTCGGAGGTGAAGTTCCGCGACGAGGCCCACCTGCGCCGCATCATCGACCGCATCGTCACCCGGGTGGGGCGCCGGGTGGACGAGAGCACCCCCATGGTGGACGCCCGCCTCCACGACGGCAGCCGCGTGAATGCCATCATCCCGCCGCTCGCCCTGGACGGCTCCTCGCTCACCATCCGCCGCTTCCCCAAGTCCGCGCTCAAGCCGGAGGACCTCATCCGCTACGGCTCGGTGACGCCGGACATGATCACCTTCCTCCGGGCCTGCGTGGGCGGCGCGGCGAACGTCGTCGTCTCGGGCGGCACGGGCTCCGGGAAGACCACGCTCCTCAACATGCTCTCGGGCTTCATCGCCGCGGACGAGCGCATCGTGACCATCGAGGACTCGGCCGAGCTGCGGCTCCAGCAAGAGCACGTGGTGCGCCTCGAGACCCGCCCCCCCAACGTCGAGGGCAAGGGCTCGGTCTCCATGCGCGACCTCCTCAAGAACGCCCTCCGCATGCGGCCCGACCGGGTCATCGTGGGCGAGTGCCGCTCCGGCGAGGCGCTGGACATGCTCCAGGCCATGAACACGGGCCACGACGGCTCCCTCACCACCCTTCACGCCAACACCCCCCGCGACGCGGTGAGCCGCCTGGGCGTCATGGTGGCGATGGCGGGCATGGACCTGCCCGAGAAAGCCATCCGCTCCCAGATCGCCTCGGCCGTCCACATCATCGTCCAGGCCGCCCGCCTGATGGACGGCTCGCGCAGGGTCACCCACATCACCGAGATCACCGGCATGGAGGGCGAGACCGTCACCATGCAGGACATCTACGTCTTCGAGGGTCACAGCGACACCCCCGGCGGCAAGATCATCGGCCAGCACCGCGTCACCGGGATCCGGCCCAAGGTCGCGGACAAGCTGCTGGCCCACGGCCAGACCCTCCCCAACTTCGGGACGGCCAACGAGGGGGACAAGGCCAAGGAGCAGCAGAAGAAGCCCGGCTGGGGGGACTGAGCCGTGGATGTCCGCGCGTTCATCGCCCTCCTGCTGCTCTTCGGCCTGGCCGCGGGCGTGCTCATGCTCATCAGCCGGAGGCA